>CAADGS010000143.1 GCA_900696615.1 uncultured beta proteobacterium | reverse complement strand
GAGCGCGGTTTAGAAGTGCCTGGTTTTAAACGTTTGTACGAACCGTCGCTTTGCAGCAACCAAGCTTGGGTATTATCCGATAAGTAACTCAGTAAACCATGATCGATGACTGTGTCACTGGTGCGTTTTTCTTCGATCGGGAAACAAACTTCCACGCGGTAATGCAAGTTGCGTGTCATCCAGTCGGCGCTGGAACAAAATACCAGTTCCTCACCACCATTATGAAAATAATAAACGCGGGTATGTTCCAGGAAGCGCCCGACGATTGAACGAACGGTGATATTCTCCGATACGTCTTTAATTCCGGGACGCAGACAACAAATGCCCCGTATGATGAGATCGATTTTGACGCCTGCTTGTGATGCTTTATAAAGCGCAGCGATGATTTCAGGATCAACCAGCGCGTTCATTTTGGCAATGATCCATGCTTTTTTACCTTCGCTCGCAGCTTGAATTTCCTTTTCGATATAGTTCAATATGCCTTTGTGCAGCGTGAAGGGCGATTGCAGGAGTTTCTTTAGTTTTCCCGCGCGGCCCAGACCGGTTAGTTGGTGAAACAGCTTGTTGACATCCTCGCCTATCGCCTTGTCACAGCTCAGCAAGCCATAATCGGTGTATAGCCGGGCCGTGCGCGCATGGTAATTACCCGTGCCGAGATGGACATAACGCCGTAAGGAACGGCCTTCCCGTCTGACCACCAGGATCATTTTGGCATGTGTTTTGTAATTGACCACGCCATAAACCACATGTGCGCCAGCTTGTTGCAATTCATTGGCAAGTTCGATATTGGCCTCCTCATCAAATCGCGCTCGCAGTTCGATTACGACAGTGACTTCCTTGCCGGCGCGCGCAGCAATCTTCAATATTTCAACGACAGCGGAATCGGTTCCAGTACGATAAAGCGTTTGCTTGATCGACAACACATTGGGATCGGCAGCGGCCTGGCGCAAGAAATCGATGACCGGTGCAAACGATTGAAAAGGGTGATGCAGCAAGATATCGCCATTATGCAATGCATCGAAAATATTGGAATTTTTGAGCAGGCGCTTGGGAATGTGAGGGGTAAAGCCGGCGAATTTCAGTTCCGGACGATCCACCAAATCACAGATTGCGAGCAACCGTCCCAGGTTTACCGGCCCTGTAACTTGATACAGATCACTGTGCTGTAGTTCGAATTTTTGTAACAAAAAAAGGCTCAGATTATCCGGGCAATTATCAGCGACTTCCAGGCGCACCGCATCGCTGAATCTGCGCGATGGCAATTCACCCTCAAGCGCGCGCAGCAGGTCGTCAATTTCCTCATCGTCGATAAATAAATCGCTATCGCGGGTAACTTTGAATTGATAACACCCGGTAACAGCCATACCAGGAAACAAATCGCTGACATGTGCATGGATGATTGAAGACAGCATCACGAAATCGTGATTGCCATCGCTATACCGGGCAGGAATCTGGATGACGCGGGGAAGGGAACGCGGCGCTTGAACGATAGCTAACCCCGAATCTCTGCCAAAAGCATCCTTGCCTTCCAGCGATATAATGAAATAAAGGTTCTTGTTTAGCACGCGAGGAAAAGGATGTGCCGGATCCAGACCGATCGGGCTTAATACCGGTAAGACTTCATCCTTGAAGTAGCGATGTATCCATCTATTGGCTTGAAGTTTCCACTGGGAGCGACGTAATAATCGTATTTTGTCTTTTGCCAATGCCGGAATGATCATATCGTTCCATACACAGTATTGCTCATGAACAAACTGATGGGCGGTTTCGCTGATGCGGGTCAATACTTCGGTGGGCGATAAATTATCCGCACCGGTTTGTATCGAACCATATTTGACCTGCTGCTTCAGTCCGGCAACGCGGATCTCAAAGAATTCATCCAGATTGGTGCTGGCAATACACAAAAAACGCAATCGTTCCAGTAGTGGCAGATTTTCGTCTTTGGCTTGCTCTATCACGCGACGGTTGAATTCAAGCAGACTCAGCTCGCGATTGATATACAACGCGGGATTTCTTAGATCAACAGTATCCATGAATGGTAATTGCCGGGAGGAATATCAAACTAAAAAGACGCGTATTTTAGCTTAGTTTTATGAATCTTTTGTTTCACTTCCATGAATTTGAAAGTGTTTGATTTTCCGGATTCGAGGCGATTTATTGTTTGGGTACTAACTTCAACAACTTACCGTTTTCCTCATCGGTCAGTAAATACAAAGCGCCATCCGGTCCTTGTTCGATATCGCGAAATCGCGTTGTATGACGCAATAACTGTTCTTCACCGAGAATTTTTTTGTTTTCCGTTGGTAATCTAGCAATATGCTGACCTGCCAATGCGCCGACAAACAAGCTGCCGCGCCATCCTGGAAATAGGTTACCGGTATAAAACACCATACCGGAAGGTGCGATGGAAGGTGTCCAATAATAGATAGGTTCTTCAAAGCCCTGCTCGGCATGTTCATCCTTGATTGGCATGCCATTGTAATGACTGCCATAGCTGGCTTTGGGCCAGCCATAATTTTTACCGGCTTGTGGAATGTTGATTTCATCGCCGCCTTTGGGGCCGTGCTCATGAATCCATAATTCACCCGTTTTGGGATGAATGGTGGCGCCTTGCACGCTCCTATGGCCAAACGACCAGATTTCTGGCTTCGCTTGCGAATTGGTGGCAAAAGGATTATCGGCAGGAACTGTGCCATCCGGTCGAATGCGGAGGATTTTGCCAAAATAATTATTCACATGCTGAGACTCATCCGAATAATTGCCGCGGTCGCCCAATGTGATAAAAAGATTGCCATCGGGCGCGAACACCAAGCGTGAGCCAAAATGCACACCACCGTCTGTTTTAGGCAGCTGTCGGAATATCACTTGCAATTTTTCCAACCGGTTATTGATCAGTTCGGCCCGGGCAACGGCGGTGCTGGCCTTAGAACCTTCGGGTTCGGCGTATGACAGATAAATTAGGCGATTGTTATCAAAATCCGGATCCAATGCCACATCCAGCAAACCGCCTTGCTGGTGGGTGAATACAGCGGGAACACCCGCGACGGGATCGGATACACGGCCGTCAGGCGTAATAATGCGCAAGCGGCCAACACGTTCGGTAACCAGCAAACGGCCATCCGGCATGAACGCCATTCCCCATGGAAATTGCAATCCGTTGGCCATCAGTTTGATGTCGAATTCGGTTTGAATACGTTGTGAATAGGAAGCTGAAGAGAAGAAAATACCAAAAATAACAATTGCAGCAGCAATTTTAGAGTGAAGTGTCATGGTTGTGCGTCGGAAGTGATTGCTCAGGTTTTTAATGTACCATCCCTGTAGGCTCACCTCAACTGTTCAGGAATCATATTATGGGCTTAAAGTTAAGAAAGTTAAATTTTGTCAAGAAGTTGTAATACATACTCCGCAGTAGGGCGTGGCGCGAGAGTGTTGTCGAACATGGCGGCATTGAGAATGCCAAGTGTTTGCGTTTTATCCGGATCATTGGCCAGGTGGATTGCCTGGTTGACCAGTTCATCCGGGTTCGTGTAGCCGAATTGCAGTTTTAAATGCGGGTACGCCATTCGCATTTGCGGGTTGTTTGCTAACGGTTCGCCGGCCACGGCGGCACCGAGCGCCATGGCCAGGCTGAATTTCGATGAGATGCAGCCTTCAATACCTTGGGTATAAATGACAATTCGTGATCGTGCAAGGGTTTCAAGGTACTCCAATTGATTGAGGCGTTGGCGGGATACACCGGCGTATTTTTCCGGCAAGGGGAAGTAGCTAGTAAATCCCATCACTGTTTTCAATGTATCGATTGCAGCAAGCTTTTGCATCACTTGATAGCGGCGCTGCATGACTGTTTCGTGCCGTGACTGGTGGCGATAACTCGTGACATAGAAAATATCGATATCTTTCTGAACGTTACGGTAAGCTAAGATTTGCTGCAATGTCAGGAAATTTTTAAGGTCGCGCAGCCGGTATTTGGCTTCAGATAAATAACCATCGTAAGGTTGATTGTAATTTAGGCCTGGCGCATAGCCGAACCACGTGGATGGCCATACCAATTTGCTGCTGAGCAAACTGAACAGCGGTGGTTTCAATGGAAAAAACTGAGCAATGCTAACGATCTTATTGCTAAAAGATTCCAATGCTGGCGTGCGTGCAATGACGTCGGGGTTATAGTTTACTTTGAAATACACATCGACCTGTTGCAATAGCGGCAAATGATAACCACCGGTATGGTCTTGGCTTTTTACTTCGTTACTATCGTGCGTATCGATGCAGAAAAACCATTCTTTGTCACCTTTTTGAAATTTAAAAAGAATCATTGCAAACAGCAGGTGTTGCCAATCTTTATTTTGTAGAGCCGCTTTTAGTTGCGCGGGAAGGCAAGGCGTAATTGCGATTTGCAGATTGTTTGTTTTCTTAAGTGCGTAAAAACCTTCGAGGTAATAACTTGAATAATAAACGCGGGAGCAATCGTAGAATGTAAGTTGTGGTACGTTCATAAAATCTTGCAGATCACGTGGCGTTTTATTAGGCGGCCCAGGTTGTTACCTTTGTGCGTAATGATATCAACGCTGCAGTCTGTGCTTCGCTGCCAGCCTGCTCCCATTGATCGAGTGCACTGCGTGCGGCGTTAATTTCATGAGTAAGATTCATTGCACGGAAGTCGGGCGAATAAAATACGCGTGACACCAGTGCGCGTGTTGCACCCAAGCGGGGGTATTGCGCATATATCAAATCGCCTGGTATCGGCAGACGGCTATCATCGACACGTCCGATACCCGCAAATCCAAAAGGTATTTCCGCTGACGTTACGATATCCGCCAGCATATCCAACAATCCTGACGTGAGAACCTCAAAATGATTGGATAGCTTCATATCCAAATACAGATCGTTTAAGCCGAAATGGATCTCGTCAATGCCGGGAAGCTTGATGATTTCGCGCAGGCGCATAGCTGCCGCTGCCGTTTCAACCAGTAACGATACTTGCGCGCGGCCATTCACAAGTTCTATAAAAATGGAAGCTTCTTTCACAGTCCGAAACATTGGTAGCATCAACACGTTAACGCCTTGATCGATCAAGTAATCGATCTCTCTTTGTGAGCCTGCATGTATCGGGTTGGTCCGGGCAAATAGCGCAGCTTGCGTGAGTTGATCGCGAATAATCTGCAATTCATGTTTCTGATGATTGGATATCCAGGCCTTGTTAGCGTCTTGGCGGCGTTTTTTACCAATTCTTTCCAAATCCAGACCAATCCGGTTGATGCCCGCATTGTCTCCAGCCCGCGCAAGATCAGGGTTATTTGTGAATAGCGTAAGAATAAAATTATTACCATAGCTCATTGGATCGCCCCTTCGTTTTGTAATGAACTAAACTATCGGCAAATTAGGGGCCAAATGTAATGGTTAGAAGCGGTAAGGGATATTGTCGGTATCCGAAGGTAATCGCCATTCATCAGGATTCGCATAATCATATGGGCGATCGAAATAGTTGATGAAACTGCTTTCAGTGTTTTCAAGGTTTTGCAACCCATGCCAGATACCGGGTGGTATGGTGACTATAGTTGGCTGTAAACGGCTAAGATGAAATACATTGACTTCACCGCGTGTGGCGGAGTCGGCGCGGTCGTCGAATAATACTAACTTCACGGTACCCTCCGTAACAAAAAATGTATCCATTTGACGTTCATGCATATGCCAAGCGCTAACCGCCCCTGCACGTAAAATAACATGAATCATGTGACCTATCTTCTCCGGGCCAACCGGCCATTCGGGGCGAAATAGTTCAGTTGTGACGCCATTACGGGTAATGATGTTGGTTACTTCCTTTTGAGCTACGCCCTGAAGCAGGGTTCGTACCAGCTTGCCGTCGGCAGTGGCTGTTTGCTGATCCTTCTTTGCATCTTTAAGCATTGTGAGTTCCTTTGACGATTTTAATGAAAATTTCGGATATGAAAAGAATGAAAATCATATCGGGATATGAATTTTTAAATCTATTCATTATGTTGCATAGTGCGGAATGTTGGCTTTTTATCATATTCAAAAAGATATGGCAAAAAGTACTTTTCTGGAAATCCGATAAGGATCGCGAAAATAAAAGCGCTTCAAAACAATATAATACGCATTCGTAATCCGCCGAACAGATTGAGTGGCGGACCGGGTTCATAATAGCGTCCCAGTGCGGCATTAATGCGGGTATTGGCGTTGTATTGCGCGTCGAATAAGTTGTTGATACCGAAGAATATTGATCCCTCTAACCAATTGCGCTTCGTTTCCCAACCGAGCAACAGTTGACCAAGATTGTATGAATGATTGGTTGCGGTATTGGTGTCATTCACAAAGAATTCGCCTACACGTTGCACATGCATTTGCCCGAAAAATCCCAAAGGATGGGCGTAACGCAGCAATCCTTCCCAACGATGCGTAGGGATTCCTGGAAAAACATTGCCTTTTAGATTCGTGTCATTGACAACGTATTTTTCAAATTCAAAGTTGGAATAGGTATAACTGATTTCACCACGTAAACCTTTCCACTCAGGTGTTGCCAGACGCGTTTCCACGCCAATGCGGCGCGATTGACCGGCGTTGCGGAAAAAAGCCCGGCCTGGCGATGAAGCCAATTCAAATGGCGTGATTTCGTCCCAAGTGCGGATGAAAAATACCGCTGTGTCGTATTGAAATCCTGCCGTATTGCCGCGGAAACCGAGTTCATTGCTGAGCGATGTCTGAGCGTTCAAATTAGGATTGAACCCGCCTTTTCCGGCGGGATTATTTAGTAACTCGGTTGTGGTCGGCGCTTCAAAAACGGAAGCGACGTGCGCGTAAATTTGCTGCTGCCCGGTAACATGATAAACCAGTCCGGCTGAACCGCTCGCTTGCGATACCGTGCGCGACGCGGACTGATTGCCATCCGTTCTGAAGGCATCTTTCACCTGGTAATGCAACCAATCCCAGCGGCCGCCAATGACCAGATCGAATTTGTCCGTCATATTCCATTCATTGCGGAAAAACGGCCCAACACTTTGCACGCGCTCGATTTGACTGAGATTGAGTGCATCCCGGATACCGAAATTGTTATTGAAGCGCTGACGATCATCGTTCTGTACGCCGTAATCGACACCGGCTAAGAAGCGGTTAGGGCGATTAAACAAGTTATGGTCGTTGACAAACTGCAACATCAGTCCGCCGACCCAGCGGTCAAATTGCACATAGCCGCCGTCAAAGAACGGCTGACGGCTTTGAAAATCGCGATGCAGAAGATGCGCAGTCACGGTAAGTTCCTTACCGGCCGATGGCCTGTAACGGAAACGCGTGCCCATATCTTCCTGCCGGATTTCTTCTCCGGCGTTGTACTGTATATTCCGTGCGGAAGCTTGCTGGGGATTGTCGCGTGCTTCGCTGCCTGTTAATGCGCCCGGATCTTTAGAAAGCGGCGAATAAAATTCACGGAATACCAGCATCAAATCGGAGTTGTCGCTGGTTTGAAAATTCAGTTTGGCTTGAGAAGAAGTATTTTGCATCGCACTATGGTCGCGCCAGCCTTCTTGCTGTAAGTGGGAACCAAACAGGCTGTAGCCGAAATTTCCATGACGACCGCCCATGAACAGTTCAGATTTGAGGTAGCCGTATTGACCAAACACTTGACGTGGCATGATGACGAATTTCTCTGGCGGCGCTTCGCGTGTGGTGATGTCGATCAATCCGCCGGATGCATTGCCATACAGTGCAGCCGAAGGACCGCGCACGATATCCATGCGCTCGATCAGCGATGGATCGATCGAATCCAATTGCGTTTGTCCATCCGGCAAAGTCTGCGGAATGCCATCGACACGCATTTGAATACCGCGCACACCAAACGGCGACCGCGCGCCGAAGCCGCGAATCGCAATGCGCAAATCCTGCGTGAAATTAAACTGATTCTGAAAGAAAACCCCCGGCGTGCCGCGCGCAAATTCGTCCAACGTCGCACCCGGTTGGAATCCTTGCTGCGTATCGCGCGTGATCTGCGTGATGCTATTGGGAATCTGTGCTGGTGAACGCTCACTGCGGGTGGCGGTGATGGTGATGGTATCTAGCGTAACGGGCTGGGTTGACTGAAGCTGTTGTGCCTGGCTAGGAGATGCTATCAACAATAAACCTGCAAGAATTTTTTGAAAATTATATAGGCATCGCATTCGGGCAAGGCAATCGATAAAAAGTTTTGTGTGACAAGAACTGTGATGCAAAGCATCAGTAGGAGTGTATCACTCGAACAACTGGCATCGAATTTTGTATGTTTACTTTTTGGACATCAATCAGAGTTTATTATCCAATGACACTTGGCTATGAAATCATTATAGTATTTATTCATCTAGGCGATATCGCACTCCATCGGCAACGAGTTGCACAAGGAGCCAGTGAAGGCTGTACTTAAATTTCTTAGGACATTATCGTTAGTCGGATTTCCAAATCAACAAAGCTTATCCCGAAAGCACTGCTATCATGCGACTAGGTTACAAGAAAATTAATGACTCCCTCAATTCTTCAACGTGATTAGCGATAACTTTTACAGTAACCGCATTATCCTGCTCGGCGCCAGTAACCTGACGTTATCTTTACGTTTGGTTATCAATCTGATGCAGCAGCGCTTTGGCGGGCCGAGCGAGATTTTGGCGGCTGTTGGACATGGGCGGGCGTATGGCGTATCGAGTCAAATGTTAGGACGCGGCTTGCCGGGAATTGCGGAGTGTGGTTTGTGGCAGCAATTACATGAGATGGAATCGTGTCCCACGGTGGCTTTGCTGACGGATATCGGCAATGATATTTTGTACGGCGTCGCGCCTGAGCGGATTTTGCAGGCGGTGGAATCGTGTATCGCACGATTGCAGCAACAATCTGCACAAGTTGTCGTGACCAATCTGCCGATGGCACCGGTCGAATGTTTATCCGAGCGCCGATATATGATCTTTCGCAATCTTTTTTATCCCTCCTGCCGCTTGAACAGAGATGAAACAATAAGCCGAGCCAAAATAGTTCATGCAGGATTGGTTGTTATGGCATCGCAGCGGCATTTCAACTTATACGAGCAGCCACCAAGGTGGTTTGGCTGGGATGGCATCCATGTCAATTACTGGCAGCGGGAAGAGTATTATCAGGATGTTCTAAGTCAATTTCCGGAATCTGTTGATTGTCCGGAATCTGAAAAAGCAGCGCAGCAATTCCTACTGACATGGCAGCGGCGGCCGCAATTTGCGTATAAAACAATTTTGAGCCAAGCGCTATATTGCCCTCAGCCAAGCGGGCAATTGGCGGATGGCTCGAACGTTTTTAAATATTGATAGGAATGGCGGGTTCGCTGCTGCTCGCAGTGGATGCGGAGACAACCGTAACGATTTTTAGGTTTGTTGTTAATTGTTTTTAAGTTGATTTTTTTGCAGTAAAAACACAAATTCATCACCCGCGCTGGTTTCCAGCCAGGTAAACAGCAATTGCGGAAAGGCCTGTTCGAGTGCTGCGCGGTTATGGCCGATTTCAACCAGCAGGATGCCGTCATCGGTTAAGTATTGCGCGGCTTGTTGCAGGATTTGACGGGTTGCGTCGAGGCCATCTGCACCGCTTGCCAGTGCGGTGTGCGGTTCATGCCGGTATTCTTGCGGAAGCTGCGCTATGGATTCGGCATTGACGTAGGGTGGATTACTGATAATCAGATCGTATTGTTTTCCGGATACAGCAGTGAACAAATCGGATTGAATCAGATTGATGTTGTTTTCCAGGCCATAATCCTGAACATTTTTACGAGCCACCTCCAATGCTTGCGCAGAAATATCGACTGCATCGATTCTTGCATTTGTGAAACAATGTGACATGAGGATAGCCAGGCAAGCGGATCCGGTACATAAATCCAATGCGGAAGTAATACGGTCCGGATCGATTATCCAAGGAGAAAGCTGGGTTTGCAGCAACTCTGCTATGAAGGAACGCGGAATGATGACGCGTTCGTCCACATAAAAACGATAATCCCCAAGCCAGGCCTCATGAGTAAGGTATGCGGCCGGTATCCTGTCTGTCACTCGGCGGGCAATGATTTCCAGCACATGTTGACGTTCAGCATCCAGCAACCGCGCATCCAGGAATGGCTCCAATTGATCGAGTGGCAAATGCAGGGTTTTCAGAATAAGATACGCGGCTTCGTCATACGCATTGGACGATCCATGGCCAAAATACAAGTTGGCTGAATTAAACTGTGTAATGGCAAAACGCAACACATCCCTGATGGTGCGTAATTGAGATTGATCATGCGTAATCATTGATAGACGGAATGAAGATAAATTTGAAAATTTGCAAGCTGACTCATTACGGAAAATGGCAGTTTTCAAGCATATGATAGTTGCTTGTTTCTGACAAGGCAGCATAGCGATTAATGAATAGCATTATTTTGAACCAAAACGGAACGATTGCAGACGATGATATCGGTTATATGCGCATTGCGCTGGAATTGGCGCGCCAGGCGCAAGATCGTAACGAAGTGCCAGTTGGCGCCATAGTTGTGCAAAATGGCCAGATCATCGGGCGGGGATATAATCGCCCAATTCGTTCCGTTGATCCTACGGCGCATG
>CAADGS010000142.1 GCA_900696615.1 uncultured beta proteobacterium | reverse complement strand
TTGAGAATATTGAATTTGCGATCGATATCCAATTCACCGATGACATCGCCGCTTTCGTTAGAAAAATAGCCATTCCAGTTTTCTTCGCAGGCTAAATAAGTACCCCATGGAGTAAAGCCATGCGCGCAATTGTTCAATGTGCCCAGCACGCGCTTGCCACTTGGATCCGCTTCGGTTTTCATGAGGGCGTGACCGGCGGCCGGACCGCTGATCCGGCATGGTGTGTTGCCGGTAATACGGCGATTGGAAGGCCAGTTACGATTGACGTGCCATTTTTTCCGTTTCTTTTCAATCATAACGATATTGACGCCATGCGCCGCTTGTTGCGCACGCACCATTTCCAAGTCGATGGGAACCTTGGCATAATCCGCGGCAGGGGTAATATTATTTACCAATGGCGGATCGCAGTATTCGCTGTTGCTGACTAATAACCCGCGGCTGTTACCTGCCAATCCCGGAAACGGAAAATAATGCATACCGTCGGTATGCGCACCATAACAATGCAATTGCGTCGCCTCGTCCATCGCAGAAACCGTATCCCAATGCGGTTGCTGGTTAATTGAGTCGCCCCATGATATCAATACATGGGCTGTATAGCCGCGCGGTACGGTCACACCGTCCGTCATCGGTACTAAATTCGGGTTTACCGGATTAAAATCAATCGGCACATGGTGCGATGAAGCGGCTTCGGCTAGATTGGCCATACTGTCGACCACTACTGATCCGAAAACGCTCATTGCGGTGATGCCCGCCGTGACGCCAGCAGATGATTTGAGAAATTCCCGGCGTGAAAGCTTGCATTGTCCGATGATATCCGCCATGTCTGGATTGTTGCTGTCATTGCAGGAAATATCGTTATTTTTCAACTTGCTATCTGGATGTAACTTACTGCTCATATTGTCTCCTCCTTTACTATAATTTTGTTAAACAACTGTAATTGGTGGAGGTGACGATTTGATAACGCCGGCATTAAATTTTTATGTTTATTTAATGACAAACGGTCGCAGTACTGTTGCTTTACAGTTAATTCAGTTTTGGTCTCCGGAATTTGTCCTGTCTTTCCCAAATAGGGTTTCCGGAAATTAGCCAGGTCAGTAATTTCATTAAAATTCATCGGTATATAAGGGGTTGCCCTTACGTATTTGCACGAATATGACCATTCCCGATTCTCCAGTAGCATCGAGTAAGAACCATACAGACATCTGGGTTTTTCAATTTACTACTATGGGAGGAAAGAGATATGGATTGGCATAAAGTACAAATTAGATGTTGGACAATATTTTTTATTATCGGAAGTTTTTTATGGAGTCGGCACTTATTTGCTGCGGAAATCGATAATGTACAGACAAAAAAAGCCAAAGAATCATCTGTTATCGTTAGAAATAACACACCGGCCAACGGCAGCAATGGCGCACCGTTCAGCGCACAAGAAACCGTGGGGCGAACCCGGTTCGACTTCGATAACTTAACCAGATTGATGGAGCAACATAAAACCCCGCTCGCCGCAATGGCTCCGGATTGGCTCAACTTGGCGGTTGAACACCGGACTCGCTATGATGCTTACGATAACGGATTTACTCGAAGCATTCCCGGTTTCAATGATCAGGTTCATCAGCGCACGCGTTTTCTTTTTGAAATTTATAAAATTATTGATCCGCTTAAATTTACATTGGAACTTACCGATATCCGCGCCCCCCTGGCAAATTTTGGGCAAGATCAATCTCCGGTATTTGCCAATCATTTCGATTTCACGCAACTTAACCTTGCGTGGTTGTTCAAGGATTTTTTAGGTACGGGTTATGAAGCGAAATTCGAAGCCGGACGTTTCTTGCTGGAAACAGGTGAGGCCCGCTTGCTTGGGGGGCACCGGTGGGGGACTTTTACACCCACTTTCGATGGTATTAGATTCTCAGTCGGAAATGACAAGGAAAAATGGGGGTTGATGGTGTTTGGTACCCGGCCCGTCAATCGCGAACCTACACATATGGATTGGAATACCCCCGAAACATATTTCTCGGGTATACAGATTACTAACCGTGATTTGCCTTGGGCCAATGCGGATTTCTATTTCTTACAATTAAACGAAGGCAATAAACTGAGACAACGTAACCTGTCGACCACAGGTTTTAGGTTATTTGCCAGGCCTGTCAAAGGTCAGATGGATTATGAGATTGAGTCCATGTATCAATTTGGAGACACGCAAGACACTAGCGTGTTTGCACACCGCCATCATGGGGAAGTGGGTTACTCGTTCAATACAGCAATGCCATTGAGATTGGTTTATCTATTCGATTACTCTTCCGGAGATCGGGATCCGAATAAGAATTTCGATATTTTGTATGCTAAGCGTCGCGTGGAATATGGTCCGACTGGTATGTTCGGGCCGTTTTTTCCGTCTAATCTTATTTCACCTGTGGGTTTTCGCGCGACGTTTCTGCCCGTTCCTAACGTCAGGCTGATGATGTCCCATCGTGCTTATTGGTTGGCCGATAAACATGGCGCGTATGTAGGCAGTGGTTTGCAGGATCCGACCGGCAGGGCGGGTACTTTCCTGGGTAATATGCTCGACATCAGTGTAGGCTGGGAGCCGCAATGGAGTTATTTAAAGCGCGTAAGCTTCGATATCGGATATAGCCATATCTTTAAAGGCGATTACTTCGATAAAGTGGCAACAGGGCTTTCCGCTGATACAAACTATGGGTATACCATGGTCACTTTTAAGTTCTAGTTCTCGATCTTGTGCTAGGGATATAATGATTTCAATAAAGGAGCATACGCAATAATTTTAATAGCGAGCCGCTGAATTTCTTATGAGAATCTGAGCAATGAATAAAAATCAGCCAATTGCTGGGTTAAGTCATGCACAAGCAGCGGCGCTGTTAAAGCAGTATGGTCCTAATGAAATTAAACCCGCCAAACAGCGTATTCTGCTTCAGTTTCTTGCACATTTTTACAATCCGCTCGTTTTAGTACTTTTTATTGCTATCAGCATATCTGCTTTGATTGGCGATGTAGTCAGTGCCTTCATCGTAGGCACCATCATTTTAATGAGCGTCACGCTCGATTTTGTTCAAGAACATCGCGCCGATCGGTCAGTAGCCAGGCTGGCCGCTCAAGTTGCCATAACTGCGACAGTGCTGCGCGATGGCAAACGTTGCGAAATTCCAGTAGCTCAATTAGTGCCGGGCGATGTTATTTTGTTGTCTGCGGGCGATTGGGTTCCGGCGGATGCCCAAGTATTTGAAGCAAAAAATTTGTTTGTCAATCAATCACAATTAACCGGAGAACCGTATCCCGTTGAAAAATCAGGAGATACATTCTCAGGAATTGAGGATTGGAATTTGGATGACAAAGCTGCATTATTCATGGGCAGTAGTGTGATCAGCGGCTCGGGCCGGGCACTAATATTGCGTACGGGTCATAGTACAGCGCTGGGGGAAGTTGCCGGTAATTTGGACAAAAAACCACCGCCAACCGCATTTGAGCAGGGTATACATCGATTCGGCGTGCTGATCATGCGTTTTACGTTCTTATTGGTACTGTTTACGCTGCTAGTCAATATCGTTTTGCACCGTCCGCTGCTCGAGTCCTTTCTGTTTGCAGTGGCGCTGGCAGTTGGATTGATGCCGGAGCTGCTGCCCATGATGATTTCGGTAACACTGGCACGCGGGGCAGTGCGCATGGCGGCCTTAAAAGTGATTGTCAAACGGCCGTCGGCGATCCAGGATATGGGGGCGATGGATATCCTTTGCACCGACAAGACCGGAACGCTGACCGAAGCAAAAATTCATTTGGAACGACATGTCAATGCATTAGGCCAAGAGACCGAGCGAGTGTTACAGCTTGCGTATTTAAATAGCTATTTTGAGAGCGGCCTTAAAAGTCCTTTGGATGATGCCATTTTGCAGCATCATGAAGTCGTTGTCAGCGGCTGGCGGAAAATTGACGAGGTACCCTTTGATTTCGAACGGCGGCGCGTATCGGTATTGGTCCAGAGCGAAAAGATGCGCATGCTGGTGGTCAAAGGGGCGCCCGAAGACATTTTGAATCTTTGTACGCATTATGAAGATGCAACTGGTGCCATCGTATTGTTCGAGGATTCGGCACGTTTATCGGTTAACAAGCTGCTCGATGCGTTGGGTAGCGAAGGATTCCGGGTATTGGGCATTGCCTGGCGCGAAGTGGCACGGGATCATCCGCATGCTGTGGTGACCGATGAAAGTGAGTTGATTTTTGCCGGCTTTGCCGCGTTTTTGGATCCGCCGAAAATCAGTTCCGGACCGGCATTGGCAGCACTGCAAGCAAGCGGTGTGCGGATAAAAATCTTGACCGGCGATAATGAATTAGTGACGCGCCATGTTTGTAATCAGTTAAAGCTACCGATTACCGGCGTGCTGACGGGAAAACAAATCGAGGCCATGCACGATGATGCGCTGCGTGCCTGCGTGGAAGAAGTGAACCTGTTTTGCCGTGTTAACCCCGCGCAAAAGAATCGCATCTTGCTGGCGCTTAAGGCGCGCAAGCATGTAGTCGGGTATTTGGGCGACGGCATCAATGATGCACCTTCTTTGCATACCGCAGATGTCGGTATTTCGGTCGATGGCGCTGTTGACGTAGCCAAGCAGGCGGCCGCCCTGATTATGCTGGAACAAGATCTCAAAGTATTGCATGCAGGTGTAATCGAAGGCCGTCGCACCTTCGGGAATGTAATGAAATACATCATGATGGCTACCAGTTCCAATTTCGGCAATATGTTCAGCATGGCCGCCGCAACGTTGTTTTTGCCTTTCTTACCGTTATTGCCGCTGCAAATTTTGTTGAATAATTTGCTATATGACCTTTCCGAAACCACGTTGCCGTTGGATAACGTCGACCCTGAAGATCTGGCGCAACCTAGCCAGTGGGATGTGAATTTTATCCGAAACTTCATGATGACGATCGGGCCGGTGAGTTCTCTATTTGATTTCCTCACCTTTTATCTGCTGATCGCGGTATTCGAAGCTAATGAAGCCTTATTTCGCACTGGCTGGTTCGTGGAATCGATCGCCACGCAGATACTTGTTATTTTCATTATCAGATCGCGTCGCAATCCATTTCGTAGCCATCCCAACCGTTGGCTGACTTTTACCTCGCTGAGCATTGTTGCTATCGCAATGTTGCTTCCATTTAGCCCGGTGGCGCATTATCTCGGTTTCGTGCCATTGCACCCGCTATTTTTTGCTTTACTGGCCGGGCTAGTCGTTGCGTACTTGATGACAGTGGAATATTGCAAGCAATGGTTTTACAAATGTTTAAATCATGCAGGAAAACGGCGCAGCGGCGGCCAAGTAACCGATGGGATGAAAAATTCCTCCTAAAATGATAAAAAGTATTTTATTGTGTTTAAATAATCAAAAATCGTTTAATCATTATCATAAGTTTTAGATAAAACCTCGGATGCTTTGAGTAGTTCCGTATATACCGCATTCAAAATGGTAGTGCTCAGAGCCTAACTGGTTCCGCAAATTGACTCTTCATCAAAGGAGCGCATCATGAGCGATAAAAAGAAACTCACCACCAATGCCGGTTGTCCGGTTGCCCACAATCAGAATGTCATGACCGCCGGGCCGCATGGCCCGCAATTATTGCAAGATGTCTGGTTTCTCGAGAAACTGGCGCATTTCGATCGTGAAGTGATTCCTGAACGGCGCATGCACGCGAAAGGCTCCGGTGCTTATGGAACTTTCACGGTCACGCAGGATATTACCCCATTTACCCGAGCTAAGATTTTTTCAGCCACCGGCAAGAAAACCGAATTGTTTGCGCGTTTCACTACGGTGGCCGGAGAGCGCGGCGCGGCCGATGCGGAACGCGACATTCGCGGTTTTGCCGTGAAATTTTATACCGATGAAGGCAATTGGGATTTGGTTGGCAATAATACGCCGGTATTCTTCCTTCGCGATCCGCTGAAATTTCCCGATCTCAATCATGCCGTGAAACGCGATCCGCGTACCAATATGCGCAGCGCGAAAAATAACTGGGATTTCTGGACCTCGCTGCCGGAAGCTTTGCATCAAATCACCATCGTCATGAGCGATCGCGGTATTCCCGCTACCTACCGCCACATGCACGGTTTCGGCAGTCATACATTCAGCTTGATCAATGCTAGAAATGAACGCCACTGGGTCAAGTTTCATCTGAAGTCGCTACAAGGCATTCGCAATTTGACCGATGCGGAAGCCGAAGCGTTGATTGGCAAGGATCGTGAGAGCCATCAACGCGATTTGTACGAGAGCCTGGAAAAGGGCGACTTCCCGAAGTGGATGCTGTGCGTGCAGATCATGAGCGAAGCGGAAGCAGCCAGCGCTCCTTTCAATCCGTTTGATCTGACTAAAATCTGGCCGCATAAAAATTATCCCTTACGCGAAGTCGGCGTGATGGAATTGAACCGTAATCCGGAAAATTTCTTTGCCGAAGTCGAGCAGTCCGCGTTCAATCCCGCCAATATTGTGCCGGGAATCGGTTTTTCTCCGGATAAAATGCTGCAAGGGCGGCTGTTTGCATACGGTGATGCGCAGCGCTACCGCTTAGGCGTGAACCACCATCTTATTCCCGTGAATGCGCCGCGCTGCCCGGTGCACAGCTATCACCGCGATGGCGCGATGCGGGTCGATGGCAATTTCGGCGGTACACTCGGTTACGAGCCAAATAGCATGGGGGAATGGCAAGAACAGCCGGAATTTGCAGAACCGCCGCTCAAATTGGATGGTGCGGCCGATCATTGGAATCACCGCGAAGACACCGATTATTATTCCCAGCCCGGCGCTTTGTTCCGCTTGATGACACCGGCTCAGCAACAAGCTCTGTTCGACAATACCGCCCGCTCGCTAAATGGCGTTCCGAAGGAAATCCAGATCCGCCACATCAGTCATTGCCTGAAAGCCGATCCGGCTTATGGTGCAGGTGTCGCCAAAGCTTTGGGTATTGCAATAAGTGAAGTTTCGTAAGATGAGTTAGTCTTGATTCACACAATTGAAGAGAGTCTATCATTGAGTCGAGACATAAATTTTTTATTTGGCTAGGATACTTGTTGCGAATAGACTGGGATATACCGTAATGCGTATTGCTTCACTTCCGAATTTTTGGCTGCTGATTGCTTTGATTACATTGATCCTAATTTATCCGTTAGCGAATCAGCATACTGGCGGGAGAGTCTTTCTGGTGCTGTTTGACTGGATCATATTATTTTTAGCGCTACGTGCCTCCCGTAAAACCTGGCATCGGCCATGGCTGGGCTATATGCTGGCAACTCCAGCCATGATTTTGTATGCCGGTGTTGCGATATTCAATTATGCCGAGTTGCTGGTAGCAAGTTTATTTACACAAGCATTGTTTCATGGATTTGTAGTGGTCTGTTTGCTGCGCTATATGTTGCACGACAATGTCATGACGCTCGATGAGTTATTTGCGGCTGCAGCATTGTATATACTGGCGGGTTTTGTGTTTGGCTATTGTTTTGCACTGATCGAGCACCTCCAGCCTGGCAGCTTTTACATCAATGCGAGCAATAATCCTGACAATATCACGTCATGGTGGGAGTTGCTCTATTTTAGCTTCACTTGCTTAACGAGTGTGGGGGTTGGCGAGATAACTCCGGTTTCTGATTCCGCCCGTTCGGTAGTCATCATCGAACAAACGACCGGCGTATTATATCTGGCTTTATTGATTTCACGCCTACTGTCTATGCAAAGACGGGGATGACTGTGAGGGGTTCAGCGGTGTTGGTTGCTAATTAGTCATCACCAAAAAAATCTGTATCAATTCGTTTAACCTCATAGGTTGCTTTTACAGTTACCCCGAGATTATGTTCAATCATATACTCCGATAATTGCGCACCATCTATAAGAATAACTCGCGATTCAATGCGAGATACATAGTTGCGCGCATCGTGCGTGAATGTCCCAGTAGTAAGAAATACGCCTTTACGGGCCCTTTTCCCATGCAATGCTCCGACAAACTTTTGAACTTCCGGGCGTCCGACACTGCCACTCCAACGCTTAGCTTGAATATAGATGGCTTCTAAACCAAGGCGATCTTCACTAATGATTCCGTCTATGCCATCATCCCCTGATTTGCCGATTGCTTTACCGGCTTCAAAACGATTACGACCATATCCCATTTTGAGTAATAATTCGACGACTAATTGTTCAAAAAATCTGGGTGAACACTGTTTTACCTGTTCGAGAAGCGAGCTAACCAGTTCTTCATTGATATTTTGATAAGAACGTTCCAGTAATTCTTCCGGAGTTTCTGTGTTTTTAAACGAATACACTATTTCCGTTTCTTTTTTATTTGTTTTGATGGACGCTCGAAAAGTTCTGAATTTATCAAATTGAGTTAGTGATGTGATGGAAATTTTATCGGGCTTTGTTTCTAAAAATGTCTTTCCTTCAACGGTAATTTGAAACTGACCTCTTTTCGGTGAAATAAGAAGTCCGGCTTGCTCAAGGTAAACTTTTGCCCATGCCACTCGGTTGTCAAATCTACGCTGTCTTCCGCTGGGCAGGAGCTCTTCGGTTTCGTCTCTGGTCAAAGCAAAGATTGAAGCGAGGTGCTCGCGAGTATCACTGAGAGTTCGTATTTTTCCGTCGCTTGCACAATTAAGAAGGGGTAACATGAGAGATTGGAAATCGGGGATTGGCATATATTTTTAAATTCCCTAACTAAAGTTAAGCTTATGAAACGATATAATATGTTGTGTCAATATGCTCAATATGCTCAATACGCGATCTCAACATTTTCCGGCTTAAACTGCGCATGCAATGATTGCAGCAGGTCGTCGTGCAGGAATGCCCGCCAATCATTTCCCAGTTCGAGTTCGCTGCTGGCTCGTTCGTTACGATAGACGAGCACGACCGGACAACCCGGTTCAGGTTCGGCGTTTTTTTGTATCGCGTTACAAAATGGCGCCAGCAGCGTTTTGAGTTGCGAGGCTTCACCGAGTGAAGCACGGTCGCAGCGAATACGAATTTGCTTGGCGAAGCGCGTGCGGATAGCCGCTAAATCATAGAGTTGCTCGGCGGTGATACGCAATTCGTCTTCTTCGGCGCCATTGTAGCTGCGTGTGCCGACTTTTGCGTCGACGATCAATAATTGGTCTTCTTTCAATCTATTGCGGTGGGTGTCGAACAGTTCGCTGAAAACCACGACTTCAACCCGCGCTTTGCCATCGTCTAAATTGATGACGCCCATTCTGCCGCGGCGTGTCATTTGCACACGGATCGAATGGATGATGCCGGCGAGCAGTTGCGGTTCGCGGTTCGCGGTCAGCCGGTCGAGCCTGGTTCGGATGAAACGCTTGAGTTCAGGTGCATACGTATCGAACGGATGGCCACTAAAATAGTAGCCCAGGCCGATTTTTTCATGGTGCAATTTCTCCCGGTCCGTCCAGACACGGGTAGTAAGCAGTTGCGGTTGCATGTGCGGTTGATCGCCGGCTTCGCCGAACAAATTGGCCTGGCTGGAGGAACGGCTTGACTGTTCGGCCGATTCGATAGCCAGACCTACGGATGCTATCAGCATGGCGCGATTGGGATTAATCGTGTCGAATGCGCCGACGCGAATCAGCGATTCCATTACGCGGCGGTTGACAATGCGCCGGTCAACGCGATTGCAGAAATCGAATAAATCTCGGAACGGGCCGGATTGCTCGCGCTCGGCGACAATGGTATTGACCGCCGATTCGCCGCTGCCTTTCACTGCGCCGAGACCAAAGCGGATGGTTTTGCTATCGATCGGAACAAATCGGTAAGCGGACAGATTGATGTCCGGAGGCAGGATCGTCAAGCCATTGGCAATACTGTCTTCGACAAAAACATGAACCTTGTCGGTATCGTCCATATCGGCGGATAAGCTCGCCGCCATGAATTCGGCCGGGTAATGCGCTTTCAAATACGCGGTTTGAAATGCAATCAGCGCATAAGCAGCGGCGTGGGATTTGTTGAAACCATAACCTGCGAATTTTTCCATCAAACCGAACAGTTCGGTGGCTTGGTCTTTGCTCAAGCCATTGTTGACCGCGCCACCGACAAAAATATCGCGCTGTTGCGCCATCTCTTCGACTTTCTTCTTGCCCATCGCGCGGCGCAGCAAATCGGCACTGCCCAGACTGTAGCCGCCGATTACTTGCGCAATTTGCATCACTTGTTCCTGGTAAATCATGATGCCGTACGTCGGACCTAGAATTGGCTCAAGCCGTGGGTCGAGATATTCAATCTTTTTCTTGCCGTGTTTGCGATCGATAAATTCCGGAATCAGATCCATCGGGCCGGGGCGGTACAACGCTACTAACGCGATGATGTCTTCGAAGCGGTCGGGTTTAGCTTTTTGTAACAAATCGATCATGCCGCGCGATTCAAACTGGAAAATGCCGACTGCATTGCCTTTACGCATCAATGCATAGGTCAATTCGTCATCGAGCGGCAAGGATTCAAGTGAAAATGGCCGCGCTGCGGATGACTCGGTATTTTGATGCAATTGGTGGATATAGCTGACGGCACGATCCAGGATCGTTAGGGTACGCAATCCCAAAAAATCAAACTTGACCAAGCCGATTTTTTCCACATCATCCTTATCCATCTGGCTGACAACCGAGTCCGCCGATTCGGTGCAATAAATCGGGCAGAAATCGGTGATTTCGCTGGAAGCAATCAGTACGCCGCCTGCATGCATGCCGATATTGCGCGTGATGCCTTCGAGGCTTTCCGCCAATTCCAGCAGATTGCGCACATCTTCTTCGGCTTCGGCGCGTTGGTTCAATTGCGGTTCGAGCTGGCGTGCTTTTTTGAGCGTCATACCCAGTTCAAACGGCACCAGTTTGGCGAGCTGGTCGACGAAATTGTATGGCAAATCCATAACCCGGCCGATATCGCGAATCACCGCCTTGGCCGCCATCGTGCCAAAGGTGGCGATTTGCGAGACTTTTCCGGTACCATAGCGTTGCTTGACGTATTCGATAACTCGCTCGCGCCGGTCCTGGCAAAAGTCGATATCGAAGTCCGGCATTGAGACGCGCTCCGGATTGAGAAAGCGTTCAAACAATAAATCGTAGCGCAACGGATCCAGATCGGTGATACCTAATGAATATGCCACCAATGAACCCGCCCCCGAGCCGCGTCCGGGTCCGACCGGCACATTGTTCTGCTTGGCCCAATTGATAAAATCGGCAACAATCAGGAAATAGCCGGCAAAGCCCATCTGAATGATGGTATTCACTTCAAATTCAAGCCTCGCTTGATATTTCGACATGTTGCCCGTGCGTGCTTGCGCATCGGGGAACAGGCTGAGCATGCGCATTTCCAGGCCTGCGGCAGCTTGGTCGCGCAAGTATTGATCCAGGCTTTCATTGTTGGGAGTGGGAAACAGCGGCAGGCGGTTGACGCCTAATTCCAGCCTAAGGTTGCAGCGTTTGGCAATTTCCACACTATTGCGCAATGCGCTCGGAATGTCGGCAAACAATTGCGCCATTTCGGTCTGGGATTTGAAATATTGTTGTTCGGTGAAATTTCTAGGCCGCCGCTTATCGCCCAGGACATAACCCTCTGCGATACAAACCCGGGCTTCATGCGCTTGGTAGTCTTCCGCGTTCAGAAATTGCACGGCTTGCGTAGCCACTACCGGTAAATCGAGTTGCTTGGCCAGCAGCAGAGATTGCTGGAGCAGCAATGCTTCATGGCTATGATTGTCGCGCTGTAGTTCGATATAGAAGCGATCTGGAAATAACTCAGCCCATTTTTGGGCTTGGATTTCAGCCTGGCGCAGATTATTTTGCAATATAAAATAACCGATATCGCCCAAATGCGCGCCGGATAGCGCAATCAGTTCATGCGTGCCCCATTCGCTAGCCTGAAACCAGGAGGGATGGATTTCAGCTTTGCCACGATGCTGGTTTTCGCGGTAGGCGCGCGATAGTAGCCGGGAGAGCAGCAAGTAGCCGTCGTGCGATTGGCACAGCAGCAGTAAACGGAAAGGTTTATCGCGGTCGAATTCGTTGGTGATCCACGCATCGCAGCCAAGGATGGGTTTGATGCCGCATTTATTGGCGGTTTGGTAAAATTTAACCAGGCCGAATACATTTGCAAGATCCGTCAATGCCAGCGCCGGCATGTGATCGGCAGTCGCTTTTGTAACGGCATCCGGAATGCGGATCGTGCCATCGAGAATGGAATATTCGCTATGCAGCCGTAAATGAATGAAAGCAGGGTTGGTTGGCATGGTGGTACAATTCAAAGTTGCGCAAAAGCTGTCATTGATACTGGATACTATTTTACATTATGTTGAAATCACCCGAACTTTTACTTCCTGCTGGCTCGTTAGAGAAAATGCGTATTGCCTATGCTTTTGGCGCCGATGCGGTGTATGCTGGTCAGCCACGTTATTCGATGCGGGCGCGCAATAACGAATTTGCTTTGGAGCAATTGAGAACCGGAATCGCGGAAGCGCATGCGCTGGGTAAAAAATTTTTAGTAGCGAGCAATATTATGCCGCACAACGCCAAAGTCAAAACGTATTTGGCAGATATGGAACCGGTTATTGCCATGAAACCCGATGCGCTGATTATGGCCGATCCGGGTTTGATTCTAATGGTCCGGGAAAAATGGCCGGAAGTACCGATTCATTTGTCGGTGCAGGGGAACACCGTGAATTATATGGGTGTCAAGTTCTGGCAAAAAATCGGTTTGACACGGGTTATCTTGTCGCGCGAATTATCGCTCGATGAAGTAGCTCAGATCCGTGATCAGTGCCCGGATATGGAATTGGAAGTTTTTGTGCATGGCGCATTGTGCATCGCGTACTCCGGTCGCTGCTTGCTATCTGGTTATTTCAATCATCGCGATCCGAACCAAGGCACTTGCACCAATTCATGCCGCTGGGATTACAAGGTCAAATCCGCTGTGGAAAATGACAGTGGCGATATTCAGGAAATCGAAAAAATCGATTTTGATTTTAGCCAGGCATTGCAGCAATCTGAACAAACTGGCATGACAGGCGGATGCGGTTCGATAACGCGGCATCCTTTGGCTGATCAAGTATATCTAATCGAAGAGCGAGAGCGTCCCGGCCAATTGATGCCGATCATGGAAGACGAGCACGGTACGTATATCATGAATTCCAAAGATTTACGAGCGGTTGAGCATGTCGAGCGGTTGGTTAAAATCGGTGTGGATTCCCTGAAAATCGAGGGACGCACCAAATCTCTATATTACGTAGCGCGCACCGCTCAGGTTTACCGCAAAGCAATCGACGATGCGGTTGCCAGCAAACCGTTTGATCCCAGCTTGCTGAGTGAGTTGGAAGGCCTTGCCAATCGCGGTTATACCAGCGGTTTTTATCAGCGCCACAGTACGCACGAAACGCAAAATTACTTACGCGGTCATTCTGAATCCAATCGCAGTCAATATGTCGGCGACATCACCGGTTTTGACGATGCGAATGGCATGGCGGAAATATTGGTGAAAAATCGCTTTCAGGTAGGCGATCGTCTGGAAATCATTCACCCGCACGGCAATCAGGTGGTCGAATTATCGCATATGGTTGATGCCAAAGGTCAGCCGGTCATGATCGCGCCAGGCAGTGGTCATCGCGTTAAGATACCTTTAAACGGGAAAGTTGAGCACGCATTTGTTGCCAGATTTTTTTGAAGCATGCGATGACTGCTATGTTTATCTACATTCATGGTAGAAGAAGCTGAGTGTTCGTTTTGGTAGCCAAGTCAACGTTCCCGGAAACGGTCCCTGCATGAATCCGGCATGGCCGCCTTCTGCCGGGAAATCCAATGTAACAGCGGACGATACTTCTTGTACTGTCGGCAATACCGATGCTGGCATAAACGGATCATTGCGGGCGTTGATCACCAAGGTGGGTACTTTGATGTGACCGAGCCACTGCTTGCTGCTCGATAGCTGCCAGTATTCATCGGTATTTCGGAAACCATGTAAAGGTGCTGTGACCAAATTATCGAAATCGTAGATCGATTTGCATTTTTTAAGGGATTGGGCATCGAATAAGCCAGGGAATTGCCTCAACTTGTCGAGTGCTTTATATTTGAGTGTACCCAAAAAATGGCGTGTATAAATTTGATTGAAACCCATGTCCAATGCCGAGCCGGCGGCGGCGAGATCAAGCGGGACGGAAATCGTGGCGGCGCCGGCGATCAGTTGCTTGGCCTGTTCTCCTTTTTCTCCCAGCCATTTCAACAGGGCATTGCCACCCAGCGATACGCCAATGACATAGATCGGTTGCGTACTGCCAGTTTTGTGCGCTTGGTTTGCGATGCGGCGCAACATCCAATCGATTTCGGCTGAATCGCCGGCATGATAGGCTCGCGACAGGCGGTTCGGGGTTCCGGAACAGCCACGAAAATGTATGACTGCACTGCGCCAATGATACTTTTTCAAGTTGTTGATCATACTCAGAATATAATGACTGGACGATCCGCCTTCTAAACCATGAAAAAATACGATGAGCGGTGAATCGGGAGAGCTACTCGTCCAATCCACATCAACGAAGTCGCCATCTTCCAATTCCCAGCGTTCACGCCGGTAATTGAAAAGCGGCTTGGGTTTATTTAAATATGGATAAAGCGTTTGCAAATTTCCACCTGGCAGCCAAGATGGCGCGCGATAAGGTTTTGTAAATAATGGTATGGCAGTATTCGGTTGCATGGCTATTTTTCTGGATTAAGCAATGAATGGGTATTCTAAAATCAATTTCGCCAAAATGGCTACAAAAAAGCTGCTATTCCGAACAAAACAGGTTATAAAGGAAAATTTTTGCGATTGATTTCAGATATGAAGTTTTTCATGTGGATGCCACGTATATCCATGCTTTGCCTTCTGAGTTTGCTTTGTTTGTTATTGGCTTGCCAGAATAACAGCTTAACGTCTGTTGTTACCAAGCAGGCGCCAATGCCGGTTCCTTTACCCGAACCCGTTGAAAGGCAAGTTTCCTATACCGAAGAGATTCGTCCGATTCTAGAAGCCAAATGTCTATCCTGTCACAGTTGCTTCGATGCACCCTGTCAGCTCAAAATGGATAATGCAGAAGGTTTGCTGCGCGGCGCTTTTCCTAAATCTATTTATGGAGAACCCCGTACTGAAGCCATTCAGCCCACGCGGCTAGGGATCGATGAAACGACGGTTTCCGGTTGGCGTGAACGCGGTTTCTACGATGTGCTGAAATCCAATACGGATCGATTACAGCCGCTGGTGGCAGGAATGGTGTCACTGGGGAAACAGTTTCCTTTTCCACCTAACAGTAAATTGCCGGATTCGCTTGAAATTGGAATTACCCGTAAAAATCAATGCGTCTCAACCGAGGAATTCTCCGAATATGCACACGAAAATCCGCATGGCGGCATGCCGTTTGCCACAACTGGATTGACTGACGATGAATATGCGTTGCTGGCGGGGTGGGTTACGCAAGGTGCCGTGATTCCCGATGAAAGAATTGAATTGACGGCTGACGAGAAACAAGCGATCGAGCAGTGGGAAGCGCTGCTCAACCGCCATGACAAGCGTAGCAAGCTGGTGGCGCGCTGGCTATATGAGCATTGGTTTATGGCTTCTCTGTACTTTTCGGAGTTGAAAGGAGAGTCGCGTTTTTTTGAATTGTTGCGCTCCTATACGCCATCGGGCGAAGCGATTGAACCGGTGGCGACAGTCAATCCCAATGACGATTCCAAGCAGCCGTTTTTTTATCGCCTTCGCCCGATTGCGGGCAATATCGTGCATAAGCGGCGTATTCCTTATGCATTGAATCAAGCCAAGCAGAACCGGATCAATAAGCTGTTTTTCGATAAACAGTGGCCAATGGGCGAGTTGCCGGGCTATAGCTATACCGAGCGTGCCAATCCATTTGTGACTTTTGCCGCTATTCCGGCTTACGCACGTTACCAGTTCATGTTGGACGATGCGGAATACTTTGTGCGCACATTCATTCACGGCCCGGTTTGCCGTGGTCAGATTGCTACCGACGTGATTCGTGATCATTTCTGGACGCTATTTCAGGATCCCCGGTCCGATCTTTTCATAACCAATGATGCCTATCAGCGTAAAGTCATTCCTTTGCTCGGTATGCCGGGGCAGGATGACGATTTGCTCGCGATGGGTGAAAATTGGTTGCGTTATCTGAAACGCCATAATGATTATCAAACATTGCGGCAGTATCAGTACAGCTTGCAGCAGCCGGAGGGTGCTTCGCTCAGTCATGTATGGAATGGCGACGGCAAGAATAAAAACGCGCTGTTGACCATTTTTCGTCATTACAATAGTGCTTCAGTGGTTGGAGGGCTGGCCGGCGCCGTTCCGCAAACACTATGGCTGATGGACTATCCATTGCTAGAACGGACTTATTATGAACTGGTGGTCAATTTTGATGTATTTGGCAATGTTGCGCATCAGTTATTGACCCGTCTTTATTTTGATTTGATACGCAACGGCTCGGAGCATAATTTTCTGCGTTTGATGCCCGCAGGCCAGCGCCAGTCCATTTTACACGATTGGTACCAGGACTTAGGGCGGATAAAATACGGTATTGTTTATGAAGAAATCGATGACGAATCACCGTCTCAAGAACTTTTCATTACTGAAAACCCTAAACAAGAGCTTAGCGAACGCATTCTTGAGCGTTTCCAGGCTATCAACGCCATGTCATCCGATCCGCTTAACCGTTGCCCGTCAACTCGTTGCAGCCGGCCTGATCAACCTTTATGGATTCAAAAAGTGGATAAGGTTTTGTCTTTCCTTGCGGCACGACCGGCCACCGAATTGCCGGGGATTATGTACTTATCTGAAGTGACATTCATCCGCGTTACGGGAGAAGAGCGCGAACGTACGGTTTATACGTTATTACGGAACCGCGCGCATAGCAATGTTGCGTTTATATTGGGTGAGAAGTTACGTTATCAGCCGAAGCAAGATCGACTTACCTTATATCCGGGTATTACCGGCAGTTATCCAAATTTCATTTTTACAGTACCTGAATCGCAAGTCGAGGATTTCGCATCACTTTTGGGAAATACCCGGAGAATCGGGCAGTTTGACAAGCTAGTGGAAACATGGGGCGTGCGGCGCACGCATCCGCAGTTCTGGGATATTTTGCACGATATCACGGCTTGGCAGCAGGAGCGTGAGCCTTTAATAGCGGGTGTATTCGACGTGCATCGCTATGAAAATTTTTAACCCAAAGGACGACGGAATCGTTTAACCATTACTAACTGCTGCATGGTTGCTCAATCCATGGTTTACAATCCCGTACCGGTATCTCGGCAAGTATTAACTTCTAATGCGTATAATTTTTTAGTTTAAGTGGCGATGAAAACAAGAAAACAGAGCAAATCAGTAAAGAAAAAGACGCCTGTAGCAAAACCAAAAGTTGCGCCGGTATCGCGTGCACCGGAAACCGGTACGGATACTGCAGTGACAACAATTACTGTTAAATTGCAAAAATTCCTGGCACAAAAAGGACTCGGGTCGCGGCGTGAAATGGAAACACTGATTGCTGACGGAAAAGTGAGTGTGAATGGTCAGATTGCAACAATTGGCGACCGGGTAGGCGCGGAGGATGTGATCCGTATCGGCAAGCGGGTAATTCGTTTCAATCTTAAAGAAAGTCTGCCTAAAGTTTTGTTGTATCACAAGCCTGAAGGCGAGATCGTTAGCCGTGATGACCCTGAAGGTCGTCCGTCAGTGTTTGAACGATTGCCACACTTGCGTTCTTCCAAATGGATCGCTATCGGGCGATTGGATTTTAATACCAGCGGCCTATTGATTTTTACCACCGATGGCACCCTGGCGAACCGACTCATGCATCCACGCTTTGAAATCGAGCGGGAATATGCCGTACGGGTACTCGGAGAACTAACCGATGAGCAGATGAAGCAACTTACCACCGGTGTAGCACTCGACGATGGTCAGGCGGCATTTACTTACCTGGCCGATCAAGGCGGAGAAGGGGCCAATCGTTGGTACCGGGTTATTTTGAAAGAAGGTAGAAACCGTGAAGTACGGCGCATGTTTGAAGCAATCGGTATCACGGTAAGCCGCCTGATGCGAGTGCGCTTTGGCCCAATCAATCTGCCGCCGTGGTTGAAACGCGGTCAGTGGCTGGAATTGGATGAAAATAAAACGAGAAGATTGTTAAGTTTGCTCAGGTGAATAGCGCGTCTCGGTACTCAGTTATACACATTTCAAATGTTTTATAGGAAGGCGATTTGCCCCCGGCAGGGCCGAGGGCAGTTATTAGTCAATCACCATTAATGGCCTGATTCACGCATATGTTTCATGGCTTCTTCGGTATGCTTGGCGGATTCGCTACCGTGACCCATTTCAGCATGTTTGATAGCTTCTTCAAGATGTTTAATTGCTTCATCCATATGTTTGTGCGCATCAGCATGTTCTTTACCTGCCGCTTTAGCATGCGTCAAACTGTCTTTGGCATGCTGCAATGCCTCTTTAGCATGCCCCATTTCACCATGCGCTTGGGCTTTTCCTGCATGTTCCATCGCTTCTGTTGTGTGTCCGGCATCGGATGCCCAAACTGGGGCGCTCATCAATAAAACTAAAGTTCCAGTTGCAATCGTTGTTGTTATAGCTCGCATGACTACTACTCCTTTAATACTAAGACATTAAAAAATGAAATCAGCAATTCGTACTGATTCTGTTACAGCTTCTGGAAAAATAAAATTTCCGACAATTTTTCTCGTTTAATCAGTACTAGTTGAGTTATATCACATATTATGGAGAAAAATAATATAAAAAATGTTTTTGGTTTTACTTTGGGAAGTGTGGAAGCGACACAGATCGATGCCCATGTCAGTGCACAATTCTGTCGTTACTATTTGATAGAAAAGCCATCGCATTGCCATGTTGCCACGGATTATCAATATCCCAGGATTTAACTTGCTTAAGGATTTCTCCGATTAATTTATGCAATCGTGCTGGGCTGAGCATCAAGTGAATTCTTTTTGCTTTACCGGCATCATAGAATTCGAGTTTGATATTTGGATTGTTATGACTGCTATCCTTCTTGGATAAATTGATAGTACTGATGAGAAATGACTCAATATGATTGCTGGAATGAATTTTACCGTATGTGACAGTTATTTTTTGCTGCGAAATTTGATGTTCCAGGCAATTAATTTCCCATTGCTGTGCCGTTGTTCTTGGTCCGGAATGTGGATATTGTTGCGAGAGCCAATGAGGGAGTAGCTTCAGTAAATTGATTAAAAACTGTCGGGTCATAAAGCCTAATAACTGTTTTTTGTCTTTGTTACAGAAAATTAGACTCAATCTATCTTGTTCTTTATCATAAAAAGTAGTCACGGATTCCGCAATAAATTCCATATGAATTCTTATTAAAGTTACATTGGTTATTCAGTCTTGATTAACTCAAATTTGTTGATTGTGAACTGCATAAAAGAATAGAAGATTAGTTGAAAAATAAACCGCCAGACTGAGGCAATATGCATAGCATGGCTAGGAATACTAATTGATACAAGCAGGATAGGCTGTAGGACAGGCAGAATTCAATCCCCCCGCTTCACCGGCATGACCTAACCCATTCAACATATCAAGCACCTGAGGAAAATAATTGGGGGCTCGGGTCCAGAAAATATAATTCGCTTTTAAATTGTCCCGGGCAAATGCAAGCAATTCAGTCACAGCGGGTGCTTTTCCTTTTTTATCGTGCCGCGTATTGACATAGTTTGCCTGCATTACTGAAGGCGCTAACGGTACAATCCCCGATAACTCCGGATAATAATGATAAACGCCTTTGGCAGAATTGGCTTTACTAGAATGATGTAGCCCAGGGTCATCGATGAAACTGTCCGGGCCGCCTAAGCCAGTTCCCATTTCTTTCAATTTGCCAATAAACGATTGTAATTTATGGCGTGGATAGTTTGTAAATTGATACGTCATGGTATTGGGAAACTGCGCACGCAAGTGTTTGTTAATACTAAGCAGATTGGTAAAGTAGTTATCCAATTGATTAGTGGTTATTTCTACCAAGGGGTCTCCAAAAGCGGTTTCAGTCAACCCAATGCCTTCTAAATAGGGATTGGAGTTAAAGCGATTTCCAAGAGCGCTAATAAGTGCGGCGAGGCGGTCATGTACAAGGGGATTCCACAATTTAAGATTATATCCACGTATGATTTTTTTTCCAAAAGTGCTAAATGGGAAAATTCCATCGTCGTATTTTTTCATTTTTAAGTATTCTGGAACGAACGGACTGGCAGGGTCAAAGGATTTCAGCTGCAGCAGAATGATCAGGCGCTTTTTTTGTGCTGCGAGTTCGGCGAGATGATGCTCAATGGATGAAAAATTGTATACGTTTTCTTCCGGTTCCAATTCTGCCCAATCGTAACGAATTTGGATGCCACGCAATAACGGTGTGTTTTTAAGCTCTCGATATATCTGCGCCATTTGCTTGGGATTATTTTTACTTTGACCCATCAGGGTGTAGTAATGGCCGGGATGCCATTTGATCGCATTGGTGTTGGGCGTGCTTTTTTCGGACGCATGGCTAATTTCAATAGATAACCAAACCATGCACATCACAAGAAATACTGAGAATAATGGCATTACAGAACTTAGCTTAATTTTAGTTGAATAGCAATTACTAGCCATTCGGTAGTTAGCATGGATTCGCATATCATGATCCTTTTGGGGTGTGATGATTAGATCGATTAATTACATTTTTTACGTGAAATTAATAAGATAATCGCAGATATAAATGCAAAAAGATAATCAAAGAAAAGGTATTTTTTTAAGGATAATACATATTTATGTTTACGTGACGCAATATTGCAAAATAATACGCATACATTTGCTTGTTAAATTAGGCGAGGGGATAAAAACTTAAGGGTGCTTAGACGGTCTTGTCATTTGATAGTAATGTGTCTATGAAAAGTGTATTTGCTGGATAGCGGAATCCTAAATGTCATAGCGGGACTATCTGTGCGGATGACAGCAATATGTTTGGCAATCTGCTTTAATGAATAGGATTTAACCGCTGCAATCTTTTTCTTAATTATGTGTCTTATATAATGTGAAATCAAAGATTGGTGAAAGAGGGGATAAAATGACAGTGATTCGTTCTGCGGCGGTAGCCGGTATGTTTTATTCTGCTGACGCTAAGCAATTACAGCATGATATACAGGATATGCTTGCAAAAGCGAAATTATGTGATTTCAAGCCGAAAGCACTAATCGTACCACATGCCGGATACATCTATTCCGGTGCTATCGCTGCAACGGCATATGCTAATTTGAGATTTGTTGCAGCCAGGATCAGACGTGTTGTTCTGATCGGTCCTGCGCATCGTGCAGCTGTCCACGGCTTGGCGTTACCCAAAGCGGATGCTTTTGCTACCCCTCTCGGAAACATTAAGCTGGATATGAATCTTGTGAATGCAATCGTGCATTTGCCACAAACAATCGTCAGTAACGAAGCGCATGCGCTGGAACATTCTTTAGAAGTGCAATTGCCTTTTTTGCAGAGCGTGTTGGGTGAGTTTACTTTATTGCCATTGGCGGTAGGCATGATATCAGCCGACGCGGTTGCAGAAGTCTTGGATTGTGTATGGGGTGGAGATGAAACACTAATCGTAATCAGCTCCGATCTTTCGCATTACTTACCGTATGTGACGGCGCAACGTATCGATGATGAAACAGTTCAATCAATAGTGCAATTAAGGCAACTGAGCGACGGTTATCGGGCGTGTGGAAGTACCCCTATCAATGGTTTGATTAAAGCTGCCCGGAAATATCATTTGACGCCGCATTTGTTGGATTTGAGAAATTCCGGGGATACTGCCGGTTCGCGGGATCAAGTGGTTGGTTATGCTGCAATTGCATTTGATTGAGAAAGGATAATAGCTATGGTGTTTGAAAAGGACGAACAAGGGAAAATACTGCTTAACATTGCACGTGATGCGATTGCGCGCGTATTGCGGATATCTCACGTGCCTGCGGCAATTGATGAAAATATACCGTGGCTTTTGAAACCGGGAGCTACGTTTGTCACTTTAATGCAAGAAGGTATGCTGCGTGGTTGTATCGGCTCTTTGCAAGCTTATAATCCGTTGAAGGACGATGTAAGAAACAATGCCATATCAGCAGCATTGCATGATCCTCGATTTAAACCAGTAGCGGCCGATGAGCTGGATGCTGTCGATGTCGAAGTGTCGTTGCTTTCCGAACTTCAATTGCTGAGCTTCAGTAATGAAATGGAAGCAATAGTGCAATTACGACCAAACATTGATGGCGTAGTGTTTGAATATGGACACTATCGCAGTACATTCTTACCCCAAGTCTGGGAAACGCTTCCACAACCCCGGCAGTTTCTTGCCAAGTTGAAGTCCAAAGCCGGATTATCTGAAGATTTCTGGAGAGACGGTATCAAACTTTCTTGTTACACAGTCAGTAAATGGCGCGAAACTGATTATCTTAATGAGGAGCATATGTATGGATGAACCCATTAGTTCCATTCAGCGGCATCCCGCCAAATATTGGCATAGATTGGATGACGGGCGGATTCAGTGTGACTTGTGTCCCCGCGATTGCAAATTGCATGACGGGCAGCGCGGGGCTTGCTTTGTTCGCGGCCGGGTCGGAGATATTATGGTGTTGACAACCTATGGGCGCTCATCCGGTTTTTGTATCGATCCGATTGAAAAAAAACCATTAAACCACTTTTATCCAGGTAGTAGCGTTTTATCATTTGGAACGGCCGGTTGTAACCTTGCGTGCAAGTTTTGCCAGAATTGGGATATTTCAAAGTCACGTAGTTTTGATAAATTGCTTGATCAGGCAAGCCCCGAAGAGGTTGCTCGTAGGGCGGTCGAGTTGGACTGTAAGAGTGTTGCTTTCACTTATAACGATCCAGTAATTTTCGCTGAATATGCCATGGATGTCGCAGATGCCTGTCATGTTCGAGGCATTAAAACGGTTGCTGTAACGGCGGGATATATTCATGCGCAACCACGGCGCGATTTTTTTAGCAAAATGGATGCGGCGAATGTCGATCTCAAAGCATTCACAGAAGAATTCTATGTCAAGCAAACTGGATCGCATCTGCTACCGGTACTGGAAACATTGCAATATCTGAAACAGGAAACCAATGTGTGGATCGAGCTGACAACATTATTGATTCCAGGCCTTAATGATTCTTCCCAAGAAATCAGCTCAATGAGCCAGTGGATTGTCAAGGAACTGGGTGTTGACGTGCCATTGCATTTTAGTGCATTTCATCCGGATTATAAGCTCAATGATATTCCTTCTACACCTGTCGAAACGCTGATTCAGGCGCGAAAAATCGCATTGGATGCCGGTTTGCAGTACGTCTATACGGGTAACGTGCATAATCTTGATGGCGATACCACCTATTGTCCGGCATGCGCGAGTGAACTGATTGTGCGTGATTGGTATGAAATAAGAAGTTACCAATTGACTGCGGATGGTTGCTGTAAATATTGCCATACGCCAATTGCGGGCCGCTTTGAGCAATTTCCCGGTCATTTTGGAAGGCGGCGCACTCCAGTTCGGATCGGAGTGAACGCGTAATGGCCACTGTAAAAATACCAGCCGGTCCCGTTAGACTCAATGGCGAACTGGTATTGCCAGCGGACACAAAAAGTGTAGTGTTGTTTGCTCATGGTAGTGGTAGCAGCCGCTTGAGTCCGCGCAATATTTTTGTAGCGCAAGTATTGCAGCAACAAGGGATTGGTACGTTACTGTTTGATTTATTAACAACGAGTGAAGATCGGGACTATGCAGTACGTTTTGATATAGATTTGCTGACACAGCGCTTGCTTGCTGCAACGGCCTGGCTGAGGGAAAATCCTGAAACTAAGGCACTACGAATCGGTTATTTTGGTGCTAGCACAGGGGCTGCTGCTGCGCTACGCGCAGCAGCAGAAATCGGTATTATTATCGCTGCTGTAGTATCCCGAGGAGGGCGGCCTGATTTGGCTGGTGAAACTGCATTAGTACGGGTTGCTTCGCCAACCTTGCTTATTGTAGGTAGCGAAGATTACACAGTTATTGAATTAAATGAGCAAGCATTTGCATGGATGAAATGCGAAAAAAAACTCGTTCTAGTACCTGGGGCAACGCATTTATTCGAAGAACCAGGTACGCTAGAACAGGCAGCACAATACGCTGCAAGCTGGTTTATTAAGCACTTTTAACTTTCTTACGGGTATTTTCAATGTGTATCATTCAACTTCGCACAGTTCTTCATCAACTGAAAATTGCTGAGCACCGGCAGTTATATTAAGGTTTTTCAGTTTATTATTGACTTCTCTTTCTGCTTCAAGCCAGTCTTGCACCGCATCGGCCTCATTACCTGAGAAACCACGTTTCTCGGCACGAAAGTAGGCAGCGGTGGCAATCATTCTGTCCCGCTCACTCGTACTTTCCGGGACTACAATTTGGCTTGCCAAAATATTTTCTTCGCTTTTAGATAATTTACTACGAGATCGTTTAGTGGCTTTTACAGTAACTTTGTTGTGGTCCATTTGATATCTCCTCTAACATAGTCAATTTTAATGAGATTACTGGTGATTTTTTTGATTCTTGAAAAAAGGGCGTATTTTTTGGAATTCCACACAAAGACTGGTAGGTGACCGATTTAAATAAGCAGCGAGGATGTCACAATCTGTAGTTTCAAGCAACAGGCTAGCTTCTAATAATTGCTGTAAAACTGGACTATTTAATAATTGCTTATTTTCGCTAGAATCAATGAAACGGGCTACATGCATTTTTGCACGCCTTAAATGACCAGCCTCATATAACGGGTGAATGTCCTCTTGTTTCCTAAAGTAATGGCTACTGTTACGACTGATTTGAATTCCAGATTGTTTCATTTGAATTTCTCCTCCTAACTCGTTTGTACCACACGTTAATGAAGATATATATTTCAGAAACAGACGCTTAATTGACTGACTTACTTTTACTTCTCTTTTGAAGCAATTATATTGCAAGTATTAGCTTGATAAATGAATAAGTAAATTCTTAAAAATTTGTAAGAATTCTCTACCCAATATGCTTGAAAAAGAATTAGTTATTCGAATTCAAAATTATGGGCTACTTAATGGAATTTATAAATAAATTTTATAAAAGACTACGCGTTAAGATACCTTGAATCTAAGTAACTTACAATACTGAATTATTCGAATTTATGATTGAAAAAATGAAAATCACTTTCATAAATATCTGCTATTTCCAGTTCTTCATCAATTTCTGTATTAGCCCAATTTTCCTCTATTTCGATCTTCTCATTTCCACCGCCTTGTTTATCGACATAACAAGGCAAAATGATGGTAGTCTGCCTGCGCGATAAGTCTTTACTTTTATGCATTTGATTAGTAACTACACTTTTTTCTCTTTGAGATAATTGGTGATCCGATTTCTTGGTACTGATCGCATTCGTTTTGGCACGCATCTGACACTTCTCCAATCAGTATAAAATTTACCGAACTTTTTCATTCTGCTCAAAAGTAATTTTTACTTCTTTGATAAACATCAAAATATAATCGATTTGAAATAATAACGATTGAATTATTGCTGGGTTAAAGCAGGAAAAAGTTGCAAAATCTGCGATGAATATCGAGTGCAAGTAAATGTTGAATAAGGATTTTAGTCGGTTAGCGAATAAGGCAGTGGCTTGATTTGAAGCGTAGGGCCTTGTGGCGACTGCCAATGAATCGGGCACGTTTCAACGCTGCTTTGCTGGATGACGGCCAAAACGTCAAAATCCCCATTTGGTGATGAGGCAATGTTTACGATATTGCCGCAAGATTGATCATTCATGTCATGGCTGTATAGCAAATCGCCAGGTTTAATTGTATCAATCGTCGCAATACGTGCTAAGTACATGCGCCGTTTAAGTTTACCTAGATAATGAGTGCGTGCAACGATTTCTTGTCCCGGATAACAACCTTTTTTAAAACTGATACCGCCCATCGCATCAAGATTGATCATTTGGGGTAGAAACATTTCCTGAGTTTCTGGTAGGATCATCGGGAATGCTGATTGAATATTTAACCAGTTCCAGAAATTGATATCAGCCGGTTTTGCATGTTGGCGGAGGTTATCTATCAGACGTGGCGCATCGTCCGTGGATGTTATCAATTCTATGTGATGTCCTGATAAAGAAATCGCGCAGAGCTTTTCATTTTGCCTAACTTGCAGGTGATGATTTGAATCAAAGTTTAATCCGGTGATCTGTTGAATTGCCCTAGCAGCGTCGGATCCAGTTAAACCAATGCGAACCGAGGTATCGGTTGCATCAATCAGTTGCACCTTTGCACGCAATACGTATAGGGATAAGCGCTTTTTGATCGAAGCGAGTAGACTAGCCGGTATTTGCATGAAATAGTCATTGTCTTGCTGCCATAGTAAAAAGCTTACCAACACGCGACCTTGGGGTGTGCAATAACTACCATGCTGCGCCTTTTGTTGATTTATTTCCCGAAGGTCGCATGTAAGCTGATTTTGTAAAAAAGTTTGGGCGTCTTCTCCTACGATACGAATCAAGCCATAATGAGAAAGGTTGATCAATTTAGCGTCAAACTCTAATGATTTGTTTTTCATTGCAATTTCATTGTCCATCATAATTAAAGCCACTAATCCTGAGCGATCTGGTGTAGCTTGGTAAGTAGCCTTAAACAATGTATGAGCGGGCGATAGTTATCAGCTAAATCCAACATAATTTAAACAACATTTGCTTATTGTATAGATTGCAAGTGCAATGATGTGTAGCCAGAGGAAAATTCATAATAATTTACAAAACCAGCATGACAACGACATACCAGAAATAATGATTACTGGTCAAATTTTAGCCGCTTTTCTCATGTAGAAAGACAAAATTGGATTTTTTTGGGGATTGCTTTGCAGATGTTTCATGAGTTCAATCTACTGATCAGCAGGAGCTATGAAAACTTCGTTGATTGCACTGAATGATCCTCCAGGCTCCGGGCCGCCGCTGATGACGTACATTTGACCATTAACAACCGCCGACCCCGAGCCATGGCGGGCGGTTGGCATCGGTGTCATGGTAAGCCAGTGATCAGTGGCGGGGTGATAGGCTTCATTGATAGCAAATGTTCCGGTTTTTGATTCGCCGCCGACGACATAGATCCAGTTACCAATTACTGCCGCTGAAATACCACTACGAGGTGTCGGTAAACTTGTGCGCGCACGCCAAAGATGGGTACGTGGATCATATTCCTCAACAGTTCCCATATTTCGACCGTAATTGAGTTCAGAACGGCCACCAATGGCATAAATTAGTCCTCCTGCCATTACAACTGCCAGATGATCCCGGGGTGTAGGCATGGAAGGAGCAGACGACCAATTATTTGTTTGCGGATCAAAAATTTCCACTGCATCAGAATTGTGCTTGCCATCATAGCCGCCTATTGCATATAAACGATTCTGGTACACGACAACACCAAGCGCTCCACGGGCAGTCGGCATGGGTGCAAGCTCGCGCCATTTATCTGTGACTGGATTGTATTGATACATTGTAGACACTGCATGCCACACAGAAAATAATGACTTTGTGAATCCTCCAACGACATACAGCAGACCGTCCAGAGAAGCGACGCCAGCATGATGGCGGCCTTCCGGTAAAGATGCAGCTACCGACCAGGAATTGGTTGCCGTGTCATATACTTCAACTATATCACTGATCGCAAAATTTAGCGCATTGCGTAAAGTGGGTTTATTAAAACCTCCTACTACATAAATTTTTCCCTCAATCGCAGCGGCAGCCACTTCTGTGCGATAAGAAGGTGCGGTTGTTGCTTGCTTCCATGTCCCCATTGATTGCGTTTCAGCCAATACCCATTTATTAATCTGAATTAGAATCAAAAAAAGAATACAGCAAGAGATAGGCAATTTTGAAATCAACATATTTCAGCTTTTGTAAGAGTAAGTCAATTTATCCGACTAAACTAATCTTTCGTTCAATTAGATTACCAAAAGGTATCAGTCATGGAACAGAATATCAATATGTGTTTGAGGTTAGCTGATTTACTAAGCGTGAATGAATTATTATATATGTATCGATTATTTCGCAAATTCTATCGAAAGAATGGGAAAATTTTACCATCGCGTAAGTTCATGTAAAGCTTAGCTGATGAACGAATAGACGTTGTGTATGATAATCTTAAACGGAAAGATGTTAAATAGTGGCACCTTCACGGTAGATTTGCTCAGCAAGTTGTGACGGAACATAAGTTTTAGATATCAAATTAAAATATTTTTTACTGAACGATTCGGTAGAACAAGGTAATGAAAAATAACTGGATTTTCCAATCATTTTAAGCATTAAATTTTGGTCTGTTGGTGCAGCGCACCAATTTCGATGTTTTGCATATTGCGCTGCCCCATTTTGCTCTAACATTGAACAGATCATAGAAATGATATTGATTGCACACCAATCAATTCATATTATGAATTCAGAATTACGATCCAGCTGTGTCCCCAAAAGTCTTGGGAAGGCGTAAAGTGAATTTTATTCGAATCCGAATCTCGATAATCGATTATGAGTATTCTGTAGATGATTAGCCGATAATATTATGATTGAGTGCTAACCGAATAAGCTGTGTCGTATTTTGCAAATCAAGTTTACGCATCAAGTTAAGATAATGAACGCTTACAGTTTTAGGGCTGATAGAGATTTTCTCTGCGATTTCTGAATTGGAATTGCCTTCTACGATTAATTTTACGATTTGGAATTCCCGTTTAGTCAATAAATCAAAGGGATTCTCTGGGTTTTCTTTTCGCGTAGCATGCATTGCAACTGCTGTAGCCAACTCAGATTCAATATATTTTTTTCCCATACTAACTTGTCGTACAGCATGAATCATTTCGCCAATTCCGCTTTGTTTGCTGATAAATCCTATTGCACCAGCTTTCAGGGCTCGGTGAACCATTGTTACATTATTGAGCATACTAAAAACCAGAATACGTACAGTAGGATCTTTGCTGATCATACGATGGATAGTTTCAAAGCCACAAATGCCAGGCATGTTGAGATCAAGAATAATGACGTCAGGTTTGTGTTCTTGCCATAATTGATAACCCGTTGCACCATTTTCTGCTTCCGCCACTACAGTCATATCCTCTGTGCTTTCGAGCAAGCGGCGATAACCGGTACGCACTACGGGATGGTCATCAATCAATAAAATGGATATGGGATTTGCCATGTGGTTAGACTCTCAATGGTAACCGAATGTTGATTTCTGTACCTTCGCTAGGTGCGCTACGGACAGTCATTCGGCCATCCAGAGCAATTACCCGTTCACGCATGCCTACCAATCCCAATCCTGTAAATTGCTGACTGGTATCATAACCTTTGCCATTGTCTTCGATTCTGAGAGACAAAAAATCATCGACAGCATTTTCAATCGTCTCACGATTTAGACTAATTTGTGCCCAGGTAGCTTCGGAGTGCTTATATATATTATTGAGCGCTTCTTGAATGAGGCGGAATACCGTAATATTGTACTTCTCACCTAGCGTTGCAAGATTGCCCTTTAGTTTTAGTTCAAGCGTAATTTGTGAATGCCGGGAACACCACTGTTTTTTAAGTTCCGATAAGGCATCGGGTAATCCTGAAGTATCTAAATTTAGCGGACGCAACCTGTGCAGCATCGTACGAATGACTTGATGCATTTTTTCTGTGCAATTTTTAATCGCCTCGGCACTGGTATAAATAGGTGAATTCTGCTCAGTATAATTAAAAATAACCTCATTTTCTACACGAATAGCCGTTAACCACTGTCCCAATTCGTCATGTAATTCTCGAGCAAGCCTACGCCGCTCTTTTTCTTGAACACGAAATAATTCTTTCATGAGTTGCCTGTTTTCACTTAGCAAGTCACGATTAAGATTGATCATTTTTCTTAGCTGACTGATATCTGACATGACCATACGGCACATGTTTTTATCGCTGGTTACGGTGCTTTCCAAACGAATAAAGCTCAAAGGATCTTGCGTATCGCCAATTTTTAAATCAATGGTAACGTTACCGGAAGAATTGAATACTTCTTGTAAGTAGTGATAAAAAGATTGCTGATCGATATCAAGAAAGCAGCTTGTAAATGACTTGCCAATAAGAAACGGACGCGCTTTTCTTAATAAGGATGCTCCCGTCAAATTGATGGATAGTATATTCCCGGCTTTGTCGACAGTTAGATAACCGACGGGAGCATGATCATAGAGATCGGCATAACGGTTGCGTGATTCTTCCAGTTCGAGCTGTTGAGTCTGGAGTTGGTCAGAAAGTAATTCCATTTTACTGCGTATTGCATGGTCATCGAATCGTCGATATCTATTACTTCGTTGATCGGTACGCTGATTCATACTATGTCCTATTTAATAGTGGCAATAACGACATGATTGTAACGATATTTAATTTGCTACGGTTAAGAACAAAATTATAAGTACGATACTTAGCAAGTAAAAGTGAGTTAAATCTTATGGAAAAAATTATGTACAAAATATCAGCGCATTATAAATTGAAATCTCGTGAGTTGATAATCATTACCCATTCAAACTGAAATTTTGAAGATATGCTATTAAAATTGAATATACTGGCGTTCGTTTTAGGTGCCGGTCTATTACAACAGCAGCCGGAGCTGCCAGAAATTAAGTTGTGCGGAAGTTTAATGCTAATTGGCATAACAATCGCATTTTTGCGTCGATGTCAGTTGCCGATTTTGATAGCAGTAAAAAACATATTAGTATGGGGGTTCTTTTTAGGGTTGGGTTTTTTTTGGGCAACCGCTTTTGCGCATTGGCGGTTGGCGGATTTTTTACCACCCGACTGGGAACAACGGGATATTCAGGTTATTGGTGTCATTGCTACTTTGCCACATAGTCATGATCATGGTTTTCGTTTTCAGTTTAATGTAGAGCAGGTCATGCATGAAAGTGCAAAAATTCCTAAACGTATTTCACTTTCTTGGTATAAAAATTCTCTACTCAATGATCATGATAAGACTCGTCCCGTTATTAAAGCCGGTCAACGTTGGCAACTATGGGTAAGACTGAAGCAACCGCATGGTAATGCCAATCCTCATGGTTCCGATTACGAAGCGTGGTTACTGGAACGCAATATTCGAGCAACAGGATACATTCGCACATCGGCTGACAATCGTTTGTTGCAATCCATGGTTAATCTTCCTAGTTATTGGATAGAGTATATTCGCGGAGAGATTCAGTATCGATTTTCCAAAGTGTTAGCGGATCGGCCATATGCCGGTGTTTTAAAAACTCTTGCAACAGGCGATCAATACGTTATCCCGCGAGATCAATGGCAAGTGTTTGCCCGTACTGGAACTATTCATTTAATGGCAATTTCCGGCTTGCATATTACGCTAGTTTCAAGTCTCGTATTTGCTGCGGTATTTCGTTTATGGAGTGCGAGTGCTTATTTACTGCTACGCATGCCTGCGCAGCGTGCGGCTGTCATTGCGGGATTACTGGCGGCACTGGTTTATGCGCTTTTATCTGGATTTGCAATTCCCGCGCAGCGATCTCTATATATGTTGAGTGTGGTTGCGATAGCCATATGGCGAGGACAAATGACTGCTCCACTTAATGTGTTGATTTGGGCTTTATTTTGGGTAATTTTATTCGATCCTTGGGCAACCATTTCACCAGGTTTTTGGCTCTCTTTTGGTGCGATTGCGCTCATCATGCTAGTTTCTGCGGGCCGGATCGGCTCATCACATTGGTTCGGGAGTTGGGTGCGAGTTCAATGGGCGATCACTGTAGGACTCGTTCCATTATTATTGGCATTGTTTCAGCAAGTATCGTTGATATCGCCTATTGCAAACGCACTTTCAATTCCGCTGATTAGTTTTATACTCGTGCCTTTGGCACTTGTTGCAGTGATTCCTTGGTTTGATTCCGCATTGCTTGCAGGACATGAAGTGTTGAGCATGCTTATGGTTGTGTTGAATTGGTTAAGTTTATTCCCTCATGTCGTTTGGGAGCAGCACGCACCACCCTTATGGACAATTATTGTTGCTATACTCGGAATCGTTTGGATGTTATTGCCTGGGAGCTTAGGATCTGGATTCTTTGCTGGCTTTCCAGCGCGATGGCTAGGAGTCTTCGCTTGTTTGCCAATGTTGGTATTACAACCTCCCAAACCTGGAAACGGCGAATTGTGGCTAACAGTATTGGATGTTGGGCAAGGTTTGGCAGTGTTGGCTCGTACGACAAACCATGCCTTGTTATTTGATACTGGGCCACGCTTTAGCAATGCTGATAGCGGTGCACGCATCATAGCTCCATATTTAAGAGGAGAGGGTATACGTCAGCTCGATGTCTTAATTGTATCCCATGCTGATATAGATCACAGTGGCGGGGCACTGTCGCTAATGACTGCAATACCCGTCGGGACACTAGTCACCTCGCTGGATGATCATCACCCGATTCATCAAGCTGCGTTGCATGGGGTTAAGTGTCATGCGGGTCAATCCTGGCAATGGGATGATGTGGATTTTGAAATGCTTCATCCTCTAGCGGACGATCACCGAAATTCTTCAAATAGCACAAATGCAAATAGCTGTGTATTGAAGATTTCATCCCGGCATGGCAATGTGTTATTACCTTCAGATATTGGTAGCCGGAATGAAGCAGCATTGCTGGCTCGTGCTGCCGATAAGCTTCCGGCAACGGTATTAATTGCTCCTCATCATGGTAGTAACACCTCGTCGACAAAAAATTTTATTGAGAAAGTGAATCCTTCTCTAACAATTTTTACGGTTGGCTATCATAACCGTCATCGACATCCGAGGGAAAAAGTTATAGCGCGTTATCGAAATCAAGGCAGTAAATTGTTGCGTAGCGATAGAGAGGGTGCAATTACAGTTCTTTTTGCCAATAACCGATGGTCTGTAAGTAGTTGGCGAAAAATGTATCGTCGGTATTGGCAACATCGGTTTAATGAGATGCCTTATTCTAATTTATCTTTATCGATTGATACTTAATTACACTACTCATGTAATGCCCTACTTCTCAGTATCGCGAATTTTAGTATGTCTATTCTTTAATTAACTTAATGTTATTAAAAGCTATTGTGAAAGAAGTGCCTACTCCTGGCTCGCTGGCGACTTTAATTTTTAATTTATTATTCTCTGCCGCTATCTTGACAATAGATAAGCCAATGCCGCTCGTTGCTTTGTTATGCAAAGCTGCTCTAGGTGAATAAAAGTATTCATTGAAAATGTTAGGCAAATCTTTGCTTTCAATACCAATGCCATGATCGACTATAACGATGTTAGCCTGGTGATTCGATATAATTTCAGAAATTATTTCGATAGACATTCCTTCATGCGAATAGATAATAGCGTTTGAAATAATATTCTCAAACAGAATCTCTAATTGATCAGGAATACACTGACAAGAAAAATTATCGACTGGCATAGTTAATGAAATTTTCTTTTCATTAATGGAGGGAGTCAGTTTATCGATACACTTCTTCAAAATTGTTTTGATAGGAACACTTTCGGATTTTGCAGTGTCAAGACAATTGGTTTTCAAACGCTCCAATCTGAGGAGATCGAGTATTAAACTGGACATATTTTTAGCTCGAAAGTCCATTTGCTCCAGTGCCACACTCATTTCCGGGGTCATTTCCCCTAGATAACCATCTTTGATCAAATTGATCTTACTACGAATAGCGTCTAATGGTGATTTCAGCTGATGCGTTATCAATAATGCATACTGATCTTTTTCTACTTGCGTTTGTTTGATTTGCTTGTAAGCCTGTAGAAGGTGGCTTTCATGGTTTCTTACAATTAATGAAAGTCTTGAGATTACATACCAAACTACAAGAAAGAGCGTATCAAGAAAAAGCATCCATATCAGAGCACCATCTTGGCGTGCGCTTTCAGACAAAAAGTCGCTGTTTACGAGTACTGACAGGGGTACCTGAGTTAGCAAAAAATTGTCGATTGCAATGACAATAGTATCCATGATACAGACTAGTATCGTTACATACAGACTTTCCCGGACTGAGAAAAAAATACAAGCCAGTGCGATGTGTAATACATAAAAAAAAGAGATCGGTGTGGAAGTACTGCCGAAATAATGAACGACAACTGACAGGCAAATCAAATCAACTATGATTTGTGCCCACAAATTAATAGAAGGGGAGTTGAACTTACTCGGCTTGCAGTAATCTAGAGCGAATATATAGGCTATATTTGCGGTAAACAGTATGAAGATAATGGCAATTGGCCATTTTTGCTGCTCACTGATTCCTAACTGAGCGAGCATATCTGATGCTGATAGCATTAAAACTTCAAAAAAAACTAATATGGCTATCAGAATCCACCGGAAAGTAATAAACCAGCGAATGTTACGAATTAATACATCGTCACTTAGTTTAAGCTTTTCGCCGTTGATTCCAAGTAAGCTATTTTGATTACTTGGTTTATCCCAAGAAAACTCGGTAATTGCCATTAGCTTATAATCCTATTATGCTGCTTCTCCTGTTTTTCTTAAGCGATCATTGATCGTCGCTAGTAAACTTACTGGTTCAACAGGTTTTTCTATAATACAGACCCATTCATGTGATCCATCTTCAAAATAGGGTCGTATCATATCGCCTAAAGATGTTAGAAAAATAGCTTGTAATTTTGGATAACGTTTATGTATTTGTGCATAAGTAGTTAAACCGGCATCCATTGATTCAACCATGACATCGAGAATGGCCAAATCTGGTTGTTCCTTTGATTCATCTTGTAACGATTCGATAAAATCCTGCATAGAAAGATAACTGTCAACTTCATAGCCATTCTTAGTCAAGATACGCGCAACGGCTTCGCGAATATCGGGGTCATCGTCAACATGTGCAATTCGTGGTGCCATAATAATTAATTTCCTTATTTATGTTAGTTAGGTAAAATCAAAGAATAGCATATTCCATGTATTTACCAAGGTTATTGCTCGTAGGATCTTAGTCCAGCAAACGTGAATAAAACGTGAATTTGAAATAACGGCATTTAAACATAAAAATGAATTCTTAGCGTGTTACCGGAAAATGTCAAAGGATTAATTTAAGTAACCATTCGTGATTTATTTAGCTAATTGTTGGGAATGCTTAATGCAATGTCGATCCAGTTTCGCGAAATAGCGCATCAACTGCCAGTGCGTCTAACCGATACTGGCGATTACAAATATCATCATTCACAATAACTTCTCCAAATTCTTTTAAAATTGAGTCAACTTCCTTGCGTCCCAACGAATGCAGCATAGCATAAATTTTTGCTGGATCGTCGTGGCATCCGTAGTGAACGGTCTGTGCATTAAAAATGCGGATAGATTCTTGATTGAAGAGATGGGTCAATAACTTCTCAGCTGTACAATTTAATAAAGTATGATCCAATAACGTTGCAGCCAGTGCTTCCGCCCGAAGCCATCCATCCGGATCATATTGATCTGTATCAGGTAATTTCTGCAACATTAGACCGAGGATAGATCGATCTGTAGCGATTAAAAAAAGCCGCGAAGGCAGTTGTTCCGATTGTTTGAAGTAATGTCCAAAAATTTCAGAGATATTATGACCATCAAGCGGCACGATGCTTTGATAGGCTTCACGCATAGTAGGCATATCGAGTGTCAAGAGTAATCGGCCGTTTCCCAGTAAATCAGATAGTTCCTGTGATTCAAGCGGTAGTTTGCATTTTGCCATGCCTCGGATATGTAAACTTTCAGTGCAATCAATGACAAGTAGCGAAATCGGACCGCTTCCCATCAATTGAATCGTCAATCGACCAGGCTGTTTCAGGTTATTGCTTAATAGCAGTGTGGTTGCGCTTATTTCTCCAAGCAATCGCGCCACAGCATGCGGATAATCTCGCCCCGCCAGCATTTGCTGCCAAACTGAATCCAAATGCACTATAGCGCCGCGTATATCTAAATTTTCTAGCAGAAAGCGTTGTACGTAATTATTCATATTGAAAAACCTCTAAATAACAATCCACATGTAAATATTATCGATGAATGCTTTGCAATGCTACCCATGCTTGCCCTAATGCAATGGCGCTATCATCTGGCTGTAATCGCTGACTACTCATTAATCTAAATGAGGATTGAGTTAATCGCTGTTTTAATCCATCTCGCAATAATGAATTGTGAAAGCAACCACCGCCAATTACGAGCGTGCAGATATTATGCTGCTTGGCAGCTTTCTCAAACCATTCCGCTAGTCCGGCAATCACGGTGGCATGAAACAATGCAGCAGCATAGGAAATCCCGTTTTTGGAATTCTGAGATTCAAGTAATGCCCTAAGCAACGGTATAAAGTCAAGATTATTGTCTTTTGTAATGCAGTAACCTTGTGGTAAAGCCGATATCTCACCGTAATTTTGAGCCAATTGTTGTAATTGCATGGCTGCTTGTGCCTCATGCGATTGAATTTTTGCAATATTCAACAAACCCGCTGCAGCGTCAAATAATCGTCCCAGGCTTGATGTTTGTGGACAATTCAAATTACTGGCTAGCATGGCAGCAACCGTTTTGACGGCAGGTTGATCGGCAAATCGCAGATAAATTTCATCCCAGCAATTTAGCTTTGCTAGAGCGGCAGCGGCCATGCGCCAAGGTTGTTGCGCAGCGCGATCCCCACCGGGTAGGGCTAATGTTGTCAAGTGCCCTAGCCGATCAAAGCGGGCGCCATCTACTCGCAATAATTCTCCGCCCCAAAGTGTGTTATCCAAACCTAACCCGATACCATCCAATGCCAATCCTAGTACCGGTTCAATTAACTGATGTTCGGCACATATCGCGGCAATATGGGCATGATGGTGTTGCACTGCTAAAACCGGAATTTGATATTGCTGGGCAAAAAGCTCGGCAAATTGTGTGCTATAAAAATCCGGATGCAAATCATGCGTAATAATTTCAGGGACCAAGGAATAGTGTTTGCACATGTGTGAAACTGTTTTATCAAATCGATACCGGGCTTCGGCAGTACTAAGATCGCCAATCAGTGGTGAAATATATGCACTAGCATTTTTCGTTAAGCAAATGGTGTTTTTTAACCAAGCACCACAAGCAAGTACAGAGGGGCCTTTAATTGCCAGCGGAATTTCTATCTTACTCGGATGAATCAAGACTAATATTAGTGAGAAATTGTGTTGGGACAGCAGCGCGGCGGCAACCAGCCAGAATCCAATTAATCCATGATGACATGCCCGTACTTTGGATGGCGGATAACTGAATTACAGGTAAGTCCGGATGGATACGCTGCGCATAGTCGGTTGCTAAATCAATATTAAAAGTTAAGTATGGCAATAAATCACACTTATTGAGCAGCATCAAATCGGCAGCATGAAACATGTCTGGATATTTCAATGGCTTGTCTTCACCTTCAGTGACCGACAAAATGACTACCTTATGCGCTTCACCAAGATCGAAAGCGGATGGGCAAACCAAATTGCCAACATTCTCGATGAATAACAGGCTGTTATCCTTCATTGGCAATTGTTGAATTGCTTGATCAACCATTTGCGCATTAAGATGGCAGCCTTTGCCGGTGTTGATTTGTATCACCGGAACACCTGTGGCGCCGATACGCGCTGTATCGCGATCAGTTTGCTGGTCACCTTCGATTACCGTAATAGGTAATCGGTTCTGCAACATCTGTATGGTTCTAACGAGCAAAGTAGTTTTGCCGGACCCTGGGCTGGAAACCAAATTTAGTACAAAAATGCCATGCCTGCTAAAGTAACGACGATTCATAGCGGCATAATGGTTATTTTTCGCTAGAATATCACGTTCAATCTTTATTATTCTTGTCTGGCTTGTCTGGCTCAGTTCGGGAGCATGGCAATAGATACTGCTGCTTCTCCCCTGAATGGTATTTGGCGATTGACCAATAATAGGCATTTGGACATGTTTATGAGAGTGAGTGCGTGCGAATGGACGATAAAGTAATGGCTTATCGGAGCGCTGATGCCATTGCAAAGGTTTACCATTTATACGTACCGGGCCAATGCCGCATCCACAAGTTGTGCACATAGTATTCCTTTTTTAGGCTACTTCTAATTCCTTGATTCGCATACAATCGCCTGCGGTAATTTGCAAGTTACAACCACTACAATAAGGGCAAGCTTCATGGTAAGAAGCGATCGGAATCTTGACTTGGCATTGGCTGCATAGAGCTTGCCCCGCTATCTCGATGATTTCCAGCTTAGCCTGGCAAGCGATACTATTTTGTGTCAAAACTTCAAAATAAAAGCGTAGCGATGCTTGCTCTACGCATGCCAATTGCCCGATTTCCAACCATACTGTTTTGACTAGTGTAAATGATTGCTGGCACGCGGCTTCTTCTATGAGTTGCACGATATTTTCCGCCAGTGACATTTCATGCATTGCATTTTACCTTATAAAATCGCACAACCTAATGCAAATGCCATTGCTGTAAGTATTTAAATGCTGCGTTTAGATTGTAATTTGCCTGTTTGCTCAAGGTATCGCCCAATTCAAAATCGTAGCCGCGGATGCGTAATAGCATACTAGATGGAGCTTTGCGCTGATATATTTGCCGAAAGATGAACAGCAGTGCGGCTGGCGTTAATGCATGGCTGGTATAGCTGTCATCTTTTTCGGGATATATTTCAGTGACTTCAAATGGCTCATCGCATGATACATCGGCGTCCACAAACAATATCTGCTGGTACCCGATTAAGTCACTGGCATGCTCGATTAAAAGTTGCATATCAGTGAGGCAACTTACATCAATTAACTCTAATTGATTTATTTGCTCAATCAACAGTGGTCCTAATGCATCATCACCGCGCCCAGGATTTCCATAACCAAATACTAATAATTTTGACATAGATTGAATACACACAACCCCTTTGCTAGTATACCGTTGTGTCAAATAATAAACTGCTTCTGTAAGAAAGGAACCATGCAGCAATTGTTAATCACGCTAGGAATTGTACTACTATTGCTAGGCTTTCTATGGCCTTGGTTATCACAACTGCCTTTTGGCCGTTTACCAGGCGATATATACATTGAGCGTGGAAACTTCAGCTTTTATTTTCCATTGATGACTGGATTGTTGATTTCCATCGCATTGACACTATTACTCTGGTGGTTGCGTAAATAGTGGTAAACGATTCTTGAAGTATGGATTTCTTTGTATTTTGAATGATGCCGTTAGCCATTGACCAGTAAAGACCGGCTGAGTAAGCCGTATCGTTGAGTATTCTGGAAATAATTCAAAGTTGCATATTGCGGGTTCAAATAATTTAACGTTTCGTTTTGATATGATTTGAGGGGCTAGAGACTTTGATTAATTAGTTTCGTATAACTGTGACAAAATTCAGTTCAATTTAAGAAATTGTGAAATTATTTTTAAAACAAGCAACTGCTTGATCGGCAATTTAGTGATCGAGTTTGCTGCGACATAGTGCTGCTAGAAACTCAGCTGGAATATTGGCGGTACTACGCTATGAAATCTATTGAGTGCCAACCCTATGATGAATTCAAGGAAAAATCATGTATGTAACCATTGTCTATGTTTCAGTCAAACCGGATAAAATCGAAGTGTTCAAAGAAGCTTGCCGGATAAATCACGAGAATTCTATCCACGAGCCTGGGAATGTTCGTTTTGATATTATGCAATCGTCCGATGATCCATCAAAATTTGTATTTTATGAAGCTTATAAGACACAGCAAGATGCCGCTGCTCATAAAGAAACTTCGCATTATCAAGCGTGGCGTGACACTGTTGCAGATTGGATGACTGAACCTCGCAGAGGCGTCACGTATCAGGGTTTATATCCAATTGCGCACAGCTAATGTTTAATTTTTCTATCGCTCGACTTCCACGTGTCGAATTTGGTTCAGGGGGCTTAAAGAAAGTACCTGACATTATTGCCGGTTATGGATCACGTACTCTATTAGTTACTGGTGCGCAATCCTTTATTAATACTGGTCATTGGCAATTTTTTATAGATCAGCTTCATCAACGTTCAATCAGTTGGCAGCATTGTAAAATAGCGGAAGAGCCTTCTCCTCTATTGGTAGATAGGCTTGTTAAAACTTACCGCAACGGTGAGTTCGATGTTGTCGTTGGTATAGGTGGAGGCAGTGCCTTAGATGCCGCGAAGGCGATCGCCGGCTTGTTAAAAGTACAACGCACAGTGATGGATTTCTTGGAAGGTGTCGGACCTGAATTACCTTATGAAGGCCCTGCGGTACCTTTCATTGCAGTGCCAACTACGGCAGGAACGGGTAGCGAGGCAACTAAAAACGCTGTGCTGAGCGTACAGGGTGAGAGTGGTTTTAAGAAATCTTTTCGTCACGAAAAATTGGTTGCTGAATATGCTATCGTAGACCCTGATTTATTAACCAGTTGTCCTCAGCGTGTCATTGCGGCTAATGGCATGGATGCACTAACGCAGTTACTGGAGTCCTTCGTTTCGACTAAATCCAACGTATTAACTGATGCACTAGCGATCAGCGGCCTACACGCCGTCAGGGATGCGTTAATTCCACTGTTTCAGAAATCTGGCAACATTCAAGAACATCAAGAACGGATGGCTTATGCCGCGTTACTGTCTGGCATTACCCTTGCTCAAGTTGGACTTGGTTCAGTGCACGGTCTAGCATCTCCGTTAGGTGCCTTTTATCCGATTCCGCACGGTGTAGTATGCGGAACACTTGTGGCTTCTGCTACCCGCATGAATATCCACAGTATGTTGATGCGCGAACCTAATAATAAAGCGCTGGTAAAATACTTACAGGTAGCGGAGATTTTTTGTCAGAAGCGCTTTACAAGTTCGCAAGAGGCGTTTGATGCACTGATTAATTTACTATTTGAATGGACGAATGAGCTTTTACTTCCACGCCTTTCCTTTTTTGGATTGCAGGAGGGCGCATTGGATAAAATAATTGCCAATTGCCGGGGCAGCAGCATGAAGACCAATCCAATTGTCTTAAGTGATTCTGAAATCAGGCAAATTCTATTGGATAGACTGTAATTCTTACCTTATTTCCATTTCAGAAATAAATAGATTACTCCATAGCGATTGAGCAAATAGCATCATTGCTTGTGCCGGCACTCAGTTCGCTGCTCGTGCGATTGCGATTACAATTGCAAAAATAAAGAAAATAGAAAACCAATGATTCTGGTGGCGATTTCGTATTGTAATCTTCATCGCCAGATAAAAAGGAATGGTCATTAAGAATGCTTGTTGTACAGCCGGGGGTATGAGGGAATTTAACATTAATTCATCGAGTAATACAAAAGCTACAAAAGAGCAAATAAGGAGAATCAATAGTTCGAAGTCCGGCGTAAAAAGAATATTATTATATCGGGCGAAAAGTAGAATTAATGTCACCCATACTAATGTTATTGCTGATAACACATTTATATATCCAGCCAGCCACGATACCTCATCCATTAACGAAAGGTTATAAATTACTAATAACGTAAAGATGCTTAGAAAAAAAATACCGTGTTGGATACTTTGATCTCCAGCACGCCGGGTGCGAAATGAGAAAAACACCATTAATGCTGCTAAGCATGATAGGCCCAGAACTTTACTGCTTTCCAAAGTGAGCAGTGGTGCCGATGCAACGGGAAGTAGTAATGCTACATAAATCGAAATTCCTATTGGCGACACCGTTACTCTAAGCCAATGAGTTACTTGTTTGAGAACATCAATCCTCTGAGTCGAATCGTGGTAGTGATCAACCATCACATTGTAATAATTTTTTATTCCTTCTATGAAAGAAACCGGAAAAAGAATGAGTAAACCCCCCAAGCTGATAAAGCTCAAAAAGATCATCCATTCGGGTTTGTCATATAACGTTATCGCCATTAAACCAAAGCAAAACATTTCCAGATATAAGATCATTACAACAGCAGGATGAGATAAACCGGCATCAAACAAACGATGGTGCCGATGAGAACGATCCGGAAAGAACGGATTATGTTGCCGATATAAACGTTGCATCATTACCACCAACAAATCCCATAATGGTAAAGCTATTACCATTGCGAGAGCAAAAAGGGATAATTGCGATTGTGACTCAAAATGATTTAATCCGATTAACAGTACTGCCAGTGTATATCCCAGTACCATACTGCCACTATCACCCATAAACACCCTAGTTGGATAACAGTTATATCGCATAAAACCCATGGTCGAACCAATGAGTGCAATGATTATTATCAATAAGTGCTCTTGATGCGCAATCCATGCAAAATATCCAAAAAATACCGCTGCAATGATAGATATTCCGCCAGCTAAACCATCTAGGCCATCTGCAAAATTAAACGCATTGATCGTGCCCACTAAGAACAAGATGGTAAAGACATACGACCCTTCTCCTAAAGGAATATCTCCTATGCCAATAACATCTCCTATTGTTTCGATCTTCATATCGCTGAAGTAGATAAATATCAAAGCGGCTAATATTTGTCCTACGAATTTCCAACGAGGCGAAATTTCCATAATATCGTCAATGATACCGGTAACGATAATGATTAACATGCCTAGCAAAAAGGCGATCATAAAAGAATTCAAAGGTAGGAAAGCCAAGCAATTTGCTATTAAACTGATAGATATTGCCAAGCCACCAATTCTAGGCGTTGGTGTTTTGTGAACACTCCTGTGCTTTGGAATATCTATTGCCTTAATCCGATGAGCTAGCCTGGAAACTACTGGCATCATCAGCATAGACAAAAAAATTGAAGCACTTAAGATAAGTCCGAGTAACTCGAGAGAAATTTCCATCATCAGTAGTACAAAATTTCGCTAAGAAACTTGCAGATTTTTATTAACTACAAATCTTTTATATCTCAACACACTGAGCCGTATCCCAATGCACAAGTTGATCGGCGGTTTTGATATCTATAAACTTGTTCTGACTTAACCATTGATTAAGTTTTTTATATGAACCTTTCAACCCTACATATGACTTAAATTTTCTATGAAACGGAATATCCAATACAGGCTGGTCTGGATCAAAGTCACGTGGATGGAAATAGGACATAACATAATCCGTTTGATTGGTTAATTTTTGAATCATCCAGAAAGGTAAAAGCCTAAAATATCCTCCTCCAGAGAAAACTATTTTCTTTCCTAGAAGCTGCCCGACATTGATAGGAAATTCCTTTATGTTTCCCACGGAAGTAGTTAGCATCGTAGGTTTGGCATCGCCAAAATCTTTATAGCCACCATGTCCTCTTGCGCCTGGAAAAATTGAACTGTCTCTTTCTATACCGTGCTCGAGAAGAACTTCAACTACCCAAGCATTTCCTCTAATAAACGAGAAACCCGGTGCACGGTAGGATTTAACTTTTTTACCAGTAATATCCTCGAGCGTGTAAATCGAGCGTTTTAAATCTTCTTCAAATTGATAGCGGTTTTGCTGATATATCAATTGATGCGCATAAGAATGGGACGCGACTTCAAAACCAAGCTCATCAATTTGACGAATAATCTCAGGATATTTTTTTGCTACCCAGCCAAGGCAGAAAAAAGTCGCTTTGTGATCGTGACGCACCGTCGCCTCAAGCAGATATGAAATATTTGCATGAATTCTTGGCTTAAAATTGTGCCAATCAGTTTCAGAGGCGGTGCATTTAACATCTAGTAAGTGAAACCAATCTTCGATATCGAAAGTTAAGATGTTCATACCCAATAGGAAAAATGATTAGAAATATACGTAACATTAAATGACCAGTCAAATTAATGTAACTCTTTAATTTACCGAGAACCTTTGTTTTAACTTCGTCACTGTCTCTTAGTCTAGGTTAATATCGGGTAATAAAATAGAATATAAATAGCCACCCTAAAAAAAGATTTAATAATTATTTATTAAAAACTGGATTTGAAAATACCAAACTGTGAAAAAAATATTTTTACACGATTAAACACTTATAAATAGATTGGAGAAGTACAATTTTCTTTTATTGGACAATAGACTCGATCAGAAAAAGCTATATTAAGTTACGTATATAGTGCAATTGGCTATTCCAACGATTGTTAAGTGGTCATTCTATCATCCCTAAAGGTTGATGGTCTACCTGTGCAACTTAACGTACTGACAATCTCATTAATCATCCATGAAAAAGTATGTGCACTTAGCAAAATCGACTCGAGTTTTTACTACTGAAGCTATTCTAAAATTTAAGCGATGAAGCGGTGGTGCTGCAATGGAAACGCAATTAGACGGACAAGCATTTTGCGATGCCTAGGAATTTCAGCGGAAATTGCCTTGCCATAGTACCAAACTGATGCATTTTCGTCACATTAATAAAAGAGCGAGAGCAAAACAGTCACTCAAACGGTTGAAAGCCATCGCCAGCATTTTGAAACGGGAATTACGCAGCGTATTGCCGCAACACTGTTTATTCCGCGCTACCTAAAGAATGCTTTAGTGTACGAGCATAATCCAGCACAACAATTATCATTTCCGCCAATAGTAGGGTAGGGCGCCAACTATTTGCAGTATTGCCAACCATATCTGGTGCCGTGAATTTAAGCTATATTAACCCTACGTCAGTTCATCCCTTTCCAACAATGGTATCGCCTTTCCAATCGCTAAAGCGGCTCCTTCCATCGATTATTTTTAGCGTTTCCCGTTCGCGCGGTAAATGGTCAAACATGGCAACTGCTCAGGGAACTTAGAAAATTACGCTTATAATAAAAATTTGCCACCGACACTAAAGATAAATACGATGAAGATACAATCAATCAGGAAAAAATACCGGGATAGTCTGTTTAATAATAACTTTTGTTGTTGGCGCTTTAAATTTGAATCCGGTTATTGCTCAGGTGCGCAATGATAATATTGATATGCCGCTATAGGCGAGTGGCGTACTGACTCTGCCGAGTGTTGATGCGCTTACCTCCGAAGATTTGTCGCAGGGTTTATATCGAAATGTACTCTTATACTTTGATGCGGATATCGATGCTTTCAGGTTAATCAGGGCCGAAGCTTTTCCGGTATCAGATGATCTTGTTAAAGATGTAGAGTTGCTTATGACTGAAGCTCAACCTATCCAAGTGTTTTTTCACGTCAACGGGAAATTCGGTATTGATTGTGGAAACATTCCTAGTATCAATTACAGGCGATCAACTCATATTGATAGACCGCAATATCGTTCAGAATTTGATGTAACAATTCGTTTCTTGCAAAATGGAACAGAATCACCCTGCACCACCGATGAAAAAATTTATGTATTTGATTTTCCGATACAAGCCTATGGCTTACAGTCCGGCCTATACACTTATACAATCAATGGAGTTCATACTGGAACTTTTGAGCTAAAAACTGACAATGTTTTATCAACCGATACATTGCGAGGCTTTAACAGGAATTAATGGTATTTGTTAGCTATATAGCCGTGATATTCCTGATTACAATAATTCCAACCTGAGTTAATGTGATTTATCCAGCCTGCGATACTGAATCGCTTCGGCAACATGTTGATTGTTGATTTTCTTAACTCCCGCCAAATCCGCAATGGTCCGCGCGAGTTTCAAGATACGATGATAAGCGCGGGCTGACAGATTCAGACGGCTGATAGCTTGTGTTAACAAATTTTCGCTGGCGATATCGAGCGTACAAAATTGATCGATTTGTTTGACACTTAGGCGACTATTGGTTTTTCCTTGCCGCTCAAGTTGGCATTGATGCGTTTTTTCAACGCGCTGTCGGATTGTGCTGCTGTTCTCACCGGTTATTTGTTGCTTTATCAATTCCTGCTGCGGGACGGCGGGTACTTCTATTTGCATGTCGATACGATCCAATAACGGACCTGAGATTCGTCCGCGGTAGCGGGCGATTTGATCGGGGGTGCAGTGGCATTTGCCGGAGGGGTGGCCTAAATAGCCGCAAGGGCAGGGGTTCATCGCGGCGATGAGCTGAAATTGTGCGGGAAATTCCGCCTGGCGCGCAGCTCGTGAGATGGTGATTTTGCCGGATTCTAGCGGTTCGCGTAGAACTTCCAGCACTTTGCGGTCGAATTCGGCCAATTCGTCGAGAAACAACACACCATGTAGGGCCAATGAAATTTCTCCGGGTCGAGGTTGACTGCCACCACCAACCAACGCAATCGCTGAGGCAGTGTGATGAGGTACTCGGAAGGGGCGGCGTTTCCAGTTGGTGATATTGAAACTGCCCTGACTGAGAGATTGAATGGCTGCGGATTCCAATGCTTCTGATTCGGTCATGGGGGGTAAAATACCAGGAAAACGTGCTGCCAGCATGGATTTTCCGGTACCAGGGGGGCCGATCATCAGCAAGCTGTGGCCGCCTGCGGCGGCAATTTCCAATGCGCGTTTGGCGTGGGATTGGCCCTTTACTTCATCAAGATCCGGGTAAATCGGGTTGTTTGCTTCAATATTTTGTTGATCGGGGTTTTGATAAATAGGTAATGCTTCTCGGCCACTGAGATGTGCGCAAATTTGTAACAGCGATTTTGCACCATAAATGGTTGCGTTTTTAACCAGTGCAGCTTCTGCGGCATTTTGTTGTGGCAACACAAAACTTCGGCCAGATTGAGATGCGCTGTAAGTCATTGCAAGCGCCCCGTGTATCGGGCGCAATTCCCCGGTCAAAGCGAGTTCGCCTGCCCACTCGTAATGATCTAGTTTGTCACTTGGAATTTGCCCGGTTGCGGCCAGGATACCCAGTGCGATCGGCAAATCAAAACGTCCGCTTTCTTTGGGCAGATCGGCAGGTGCCAGGTTGATGGTGATACGCTGCGGAGGTATTTTGAATTGTGCGTTTTGCAGGGCTGCTCTGACACGATCTTTACTTTCTTTGACTTCGGTATCAGGGAGTCCAACGATGGTAAAACTAGGCAATCCGTTGGCAATATGCGTTTCTACTGTAACTAATGGAGCATTGATTCCTGAGAGCGCACGGCTGTACAAAATTGCGAGCGGCATATTTGCAGTAATCCTGCAAGTCTAACGATTCATACAGTAATACTTCGGCAACGAGAAGCTATGAACGGCTTAATGATTAGTCTTATGATGTTCTTCATGCTCATTATGCAACTCGGATTTTGAGGATTTTTGCATCGCATGACTCAATTTGGTTTCCAATTCTGCAACTCTTGCTTCAAGAAGAATCAGCTTCTCACGAGTACGTTGCAATACTTCTTGTTGTACATCAAATTCATCTCGTGTTACGAGATCGAGTCGTGAGAATGCACCTGACAGTAAAGTACGAATATTTTTTTCGATATCCTTAGCCGGGCTATTTTGTAGGATCTCGCTGACTTTGGTATTGATTTCGTCGATTACATTTTTATTAAACATGCTATTTCTCCTATGTCGATGGATTCATCATTTGTCAATTTAATATGACTGCGGCATGATAAAATTCAACGCGATGAAAGATTTTATTGCAAAATCCAATTATCACCTGTTATTGGAATTGATTCCAGCTTTAACGTAATAAATAGAAATTTTGTAGCACACACAAAAATATCCTTTGCTGTAATCTACTTAAGATTGCAGTAATTTCTTTTCTTGATGGAACGTAAACATTTACTTGAAAATTGGATTAAAGCGCAGTTTGCAGGCAAACCTTATACCCTGCAACCCGCATCGGGTGATGCGAGCTTCCGGCGTTATTTCCGAGTTTTTCTGGACGATCAAACATATATAGCAATGGATGCGCCTCCGCAGCATGAAAATTGCACGGCGTTTCTGGATGTGGCGAATATTCTTGATGCGACAGGCGTGCATGTGCCTCGAGTGATTGCGCAGGATCTGGATCGAGGTTTTTTATTACTATCCGATCTGGGTAATAAAACTTTTTTGCAAGCTTTCAACGATCAGGCCGAGGACCCCAAGCAGCTATACAGCGATGCTACCGATGCATTGATCAAGATACAACTATCGCAACAAGTAGATGATTTGCCGGTTTATGATGAAGCGTTGTTGCAAACAGAGCTAAATTTATTTCCTGAATGGTACATTGTAAGACATTTGAAAATAAATCTATCAGAAAAACAGCAAGGTAGTTTGTGTGCTGCTTTCACGAGAATTTTGCAGAACAATCTTGCCCAACCTCGCGTATTGGTACATCGGGATTACCATTGCCGTAATCTGATGGTTGCTTGTCCGAATCCTGGCATTCTGGATTTTCAGGATGCCGTATACGGGCCAATTACGTATGATTTGGTGTCGCTATTCAAGGATGCATATATCCAATGGGATGAGGAATATATTCTGGACTGGACGATCCGCTATTGGGACAAGGCACGTCAAGCCGGTTTGCCTGTATCATCGGATTTTGCACACTTTTATCGCGATTTTGAATGGATGGGCGTACAACGCCATTTGAAAGTTTTAGGGATCTTCGCTCGACTTAATTATCGCGATAGCAAGGCGACATATCTCAATGATATGCCACGGGTGATGACCTATTTGCGCAAAGCGTGCGAGCGTTACCGGGAATTGCATCCGTTGTTGCAGGTGCTTGACGAAATAAATCCCGAAGCATGCGGACCGAAAATTGGTTATACCTTCTAGTTGTATTCCTTATAAGGCCATGATTCTTGCTGCGGGGCGTGGAGAGCGCATGCGTCCGCTCACTGATATATTGCCCAAACCTTTGCTGAAAGTAGGGGGGGACGCATTGATCGAACATCAGTTGAACAATTTAGCCCGTTCAGGTTTTACCGAAATTGTCATCAATCATGCGTACCTCGGTGCGATGATTGAAAAAGCACTGGGAGATGGAAAGCGATACGGTGTTAATATTCGCTATTCAGCGGAACATAAAGTACTCGAAACAGCCGGTGGGATAGCCAATGCACTGCCCTTACTGACTAATGAATCTGCTTCTTTGCCATTCGCGGTAGTTAATGGCGACATTTTTTGTGACATGGATTATGCACAGTTATTACCGATTATGAATAAGATGAATGCTGCTCCGGAGCAACCACTGGCTCATTTAATTTTAGTTGATAATCCCATATATCATGCCGAAGGCGATTTCGCACTAAACGGGAATCAAGTGATGCTCACAGGAACAAATAAGCTGACATTCAGTGGTATCGGGATTTATCGCCCGCAGCTTTTTAAAGACATAAAACATTGTGAAGCTGCAAAGTTAGCGCCTTTATTGCGGCAAGCCATACAAGCGGGCGAAGTGAGCGGCGAATACTTTCGCGGATCTTGGATTGATGTCGGAACACCTGAACGGCTTGAAGCGCTAAATAGGCAACTGGCACCATCAAGTGTAATAGAAGGTTAATTATGACTATGACCCCTATGCAGCACTTTATCACCCGCCGTCAGCGACTAGCTGAAAAAATGCAAACGGGTGTGGCCATTATTCCTACTGCACCCGAACGATTACGTAATCGCGATGCGCACTATCCTTATAGATTTGACAGTTATTTTTATTATTTGACGGGTTTCCGCGAACCAGAGGCCGTTCTTGTGATCGTTGCAGCAGGTAGCAAAAATGCAACAAAGCATATTTTATTTTGCCGTGAGAAAGATACCGAACGAGAGATCTGGGATGGGTTTCGTTATGGCCCTGAGGTTGCGAAAGATGTTTTCGGTTTTGACGAGGCTTATCCAATTGCTAAGCTGGATGAATTCATGCCACAACTATTGACTGACCAGGTATCCATATATAGTGCGTTTGGCCATGATCAAATATGGGATCAGCGTATTGCAGGATGGTTAAACCGGGTGCGGCAATTGGCTCGAACCGGTGTGGCAGCACCGGGAGAAATCCGTGATTACCGCGTATTACTTGATGAAATGCGGTTGATCAAAGATATGGAAGAATTGCAACTCATGCAACGGGCCGCAGACATTTCTGCTCTGGCGCATCAACGGGCAATGCAGATTACTCGCCCAGATATGTACGAATATGAAGTTGAAGCTGAATTACTGTACACTTTTTTTCGTCACGGAGCGCAGTCGCCAGCCTATACATCGATTGTTGCAGGTGGCCCTAATGCATGTGTGCTACATTATGTGCAAAACAATGCCAGGCTGAAGTCAGGTGACTTGATATTGATCGATGCGGGATGCGAGATTGATGGCTATGCATCCGATATTACACGCACATTTCCGGTAAATGGAAAATTTACTCCGGCACAAAGGGATGTCTACCAATTGGTTCTCGCTGCGCAGGTAGCCGCTATTTCCCAGGTCATGCCCGGCAATAATTGGAATGATCCGCATCAGGCAGCATTACAGGTATTGGTGCAAGGATTCATTGATCTGGGATTATGCCAAGGCAGCGTGGACGCCGTGCTTGAATCTGAAAGTTATAAACGTTTTTATATGCATCGAACTGGTCACTGGCTAGGAATGGATGTGCATGATGTCGGTGAATACAAGCAAAATAGCGAGTGGCGCTTATTGCAGTCCGGTATGGTATTGACGGTTGAGCCTGGTTGCTATATTCGTGCGGCGGATAATATTGCGGAACATTTTTGGAATATCGGCATACGAATAGAAGACGATGTTGTTGTCACACAAACCGGTCATGAAGTTTTGACCACGGCCGCACCCAAAACAATTGCTGAAATAGAGGAGTTGATGTTATGAACGACGAACAGAAGAAAATCGTTATCAGCAGAATTTCTGAATTCCACGGGAACGAATCGGGAAATTATCAACGCGTACCAGTGTCGCCAGTCAATCGCTGGATAACTTATGCAATGTTGATTCCGGTTGTTGTTGTCCTGGTGCTTATCGGTGTTTTCTTTTTTGCTGCATTTCTTGCGTTATTGGCGGTTGCTATTGTAGTGATCGGCGTACGATTTTGGTGGCTGCGCAGAAAATATACGCACGCCATGCAAGAATACGGCAATCCGAAACAACATGCGAGCAATGACCAGGGAATCATCATAGAAGATGCACAGATTGTTGAAGAAATGGAGATTCAGCGAAAAACTTCTAAGAAATAGATTAATAAAACTGTTTTTTTTATGATTGCGTCTAAGTATAAAAACCAGATGGGGGTTATGGATCCTGAGTCATACTTTGGTTACTTAACAGTAGCACAAAACTTTTTTCTTTAAGCGATGCTTTCAATTAATCCAGCGAACGGTGAAGTGCTGCAGTCTTTTTCTTCATGGCGGGACGAGCAAATCGACGTAGTATTAAGCCAGGTTGCAACTGCACAAACCAGGTGGGCCGAACTTGGTTTTACGCAAAAATCCCAATATTTGCGCAACCTTGCGCAAATATTTCGTCAAAATATCGCCGATTATTCCGATCTAATTACCGACGAGATGGGAAAATTGCAGAAAGAGGCTAGAGCGGAAATCGAAAAATGTGCGCTCGGCTGTGATTACTATGCAGACTATGCAGAATTGTTTTTACGCGATGAGATCATCGCATCGGATGCTACCCGCAGTTTCGTAATCTATCAACCATTAGGTACTCTGCTGTGTATCATGCCGTGGAATTTTCCTTTCTGGCAATTAATCCGTGCTGCGGCACCCGCAATGATGGCAGGAAATACTGTTGTTTTGAAGCATGCTTCGAATGTACCACGATGTGCGCTGGCATTGGAACAAGCATTTCTACAAGCCGGTTTTCCCGCCAACACATTTCGAACCTTGATGATTACGGCCGACCAAGCTGAAGCAGTGATTGCCGATAGGCGAATCGCTGCCGTCACGTTAACCGGTAGTAGTTCTGCAGGACGGCGGGTGGCTGCAATAGCCGGACAGCATTTAAAAAAATGCGTGCTGGAGTTGGGGGGATCGGATCCTTTCATCGTACTTGACGATGCGGATCTAGAACTCACAACAAAGCAAGCACTCGCAGCACGTTTTCAAAATATGGGACAAAGTTGTATTGCTGCTAAACGCTTTATCGTCACAGATAAGATCGCTGATGCTTTTGTCGAACGTTTTAGAATGCTCGTAAGCGAACTTAATGCTGGCGACCCTAAAAACGAGTCGACCAGTATTGCTCCGATGGCACGTGACGATTTGCGTGCGCAATTACATTCACAAGTTGAAAAAAGCTTGTCAATGGGTGCAAAATTGATAATTGGCGGATCGTTTCTGGGGACGCAGGGCGCTTATTACATGCCAACAATTCTGGATAGGGTGCAGCCGGGCATGCCAGCTTTTGAGGAGGAATTATTCGGCCCCGTAGCAGCAATCATACGGGTAAAAGATATTGAAGAAGCGATTCAATTGGCCAATCTTACCAATTTTGGCTTGGGTGGCAGTCTATGGACACGCGATACAACGCGCGGCGAATTATTAGCGCGGCAAATTCATGCAGGGTGTGTTTTTGTGAATGGCATGGTGAAAAGTGATCCGCGTTTGCCTTTCGGTGGAATTAAAGATTCAGGTTATGGTAGGGAATTGTCCTATCACGGTATTCGTGAATTTGTGAATATTAAGACGTTGTGGATTAAGGATAACGAATAGTTGTTAAATATCAGCAGGAATAGTAATTTATTGAAATTAGAAGACCATTGAATTCTTATCGGTTCGAGCAAAATAACACTCTTTCTTTGGAGCACTTGCTGAATTTCAATTGCATTGAAGAAAATTATGCCTATCAAATCACGTATCAGAGTTGTCCCGCATTATCCTAAGAAAGGTGTAATGTTTCGCGACATTACCACTTTATTGAAAGATCCGATTGGATTTCGCATTACCATTCATGAACTTGTTAATCGCTACGCTGATGTCAAAATCGACCGGGTAGCCGGAATCGAGGCGCGTGGCTTCATCATTGGCGCTGCACTGGCTTTTCAATTGGGCGTCGGATTTGTACCCATCCGCAAAAAAGGTAAATTGCCTGCTGAGACAATTGGACACGATTATCAATTGGAGTACGGTTCTGATCGTATCGAGATGCATATCGATGCCGTTTCAAAAGAAGATCGCATTTTACTGGTTGATGACTTGATTGCAACTGGTGGCACCGCGGAGGCTGCCGTCCATTTGATTGAAAGCATGGGAGGCGTAGTCGTTGAGTGTTGTTTTGTGATCGATTTACCTGACTTGGGCGGCCATAAACGTTTGGAGATACTGGGTAAAAAAGTATTTGCGTTATGTGAATTCTCTGGTGATTAGGTTGATTGTGCTAACCGAGGGCAGAACGGGCTTTTATTACGTTAGGAAGAACTTTTCAACTTGATCGACAGGAAGCGGCTTGCTCAGGAAAAAACCTTGTACCTCGTTACAGGACTTTTTCTTGAGAAAATCAAGTTGCGCATTGGTTTCCACGCCTTCTGCCGTTACTTTCATATTCATGCTACCAGCCATTGCGATAATTGCGGCAGCAATGGCACCATTATCTGAATTCTGTTCTAAATTTCGAACAAAAGCTTGATCGATTTTAAGTCTGTCGATTGGAAAATTCATTAGTCTGCTTAGACTTGAATAACCTGTTCCAAAATCGTCAATTGCTAATTGAACGCCTACCTGCTTTAATTGATTTAAGATATCAATTACTAAATCGACATCGTTAATTAATGCACTTTCCGTTAGTTCTAATTCCAGAACTCGAGGATTGAGACCTGTTTCTGACAAGATGGCAGCAATTTGTGCCGGAAATCCTCTATGGAGAAGTTGAACTGCAGAGACATTGACGGCAATACGATCTAAAGGAATGCCACGGCTACACCATATATAAGCTTGACTGCAAGCCTTACGCAGCACCCATTCGCCTATATGAATAATTAATCCGGTTTCTTCTGCCAATGGGATAAATTCAGCTGGAGAAATTGCTCCTAATTCCCTGTTTTCCCATCTTAAGAGGACCTCTAAACCATTAAACGTTCCGTTGTTAATATCTAACTGCGGTTGATAATGAAGCAGGAATTCATTGCGTTCAATGGCCTTTCGCAAATGATTTTCCATCGTGAGTTTTCGAACAGCCATTTCCATCATGTAATTGGAAAAATAGCAATACATATTGCCACCTGAACGTTTTGCATAATACATTGCTAGGTCAGCATTTTTCAGTAAGTCTTCTGCAGTTAATCCGTCATCCGGATAAATAGCAATACCGATACTGGTTGTTGTCGTGAGTTCATGTTCTCCAAACACAAGAGGTTGAGCCAGATTATCTCGGATACGATCTGCTACAATTGCCGCATCTTCGTTACGTTCAATTAAAGATAGTAGTGCGGTAAATTCATCTCCTCCTAAGCGTGCGAGTGAGATGCTGTTTTGGTTGACTCCGGCTTGCATGACCGTATCGCTTGTTCGAATACTTTTGCGTAACCGTTCGCTTGTTGCTTTGAGTACGAGATCACCTAAGTGATGGCCTAAAGTATCATTGATCCGTTTAAAGCCATCTAGATCAAGAAACAGTACACCTAACTTTAATTTTTTTCTCTGTGCCAGCGCAATCATTTGTTGTAAATTTTCTTGAAAAAAATGACGATTAGGAAGTTCAGTAAGATCATCAAAGTAAGCCATATGATGTAACCGTTGCTCACTTTGAAGTAATTGCTGAGTGGTATAGCTACCTTTCAGCATATACCTTACTCTGTGACTGAGTAATGGAATATTGATTGGTTTCGTAATGAAATCGGTTGCTCCAACTTCATAAGCATGGTTAATGGATTCTAAATCTTCTAATCCAGTCATCATGAGTATGGGTATATGCCTTCCTTCGGGTAGACTGCGTATTTCTGAACATGTCATATACCCATCCATACCTTGAGGCATCATGACATCTAACAAGATTGCATCGACTTTCTTTTCTTTAAAGAGTTGCAAGCCTTCCTCGCCGCTTGCAGCTTCGATAATATTTAGACCGGCTGTTTGCAGTGTTTTACTAACTACCAATCGAATAAGCGGATCATCGTCAATAATAATGACCGTGGAGTGTTGAGACATGTCAGTGCATTCCTGTTTGGACTGAAGAGGAATCAAGATAGGCTTGTAATAGGATACAAGTTTGTGCAAATTTCTGCTGAATTGCGATGAGCGCTTGACCTGAAGCATCATAGCTCTGATTGCGGGCATCATTTTCCACAGTGCGGCAAAGTTCAGCCAAACCATGAGCACCGACCTGGCTACTGCTGGATTTAAGGGTGTGAGACGCCATGCGAATGGCTTTAAAATCACCCATACTCCATGCTTGTTCGAGCGTTTGTATAAGTTTTCCGGAATTGTCGAGATATGTTTTAATTACTTGTTTCAGTAACTCGCTTCCATAGTCTGCTTCTAGAGAGCGAATAGGCGCTAACGCATCTGGGTCAATAGTTGTTTCGTTCATTTGCTTTTTTTCCGGTATGGCAGCGGCATAATCGGTAGCTGATTTTTGCGAATGATTCAGCCATGACTGGATCATATTTAATAAATCTTTTGCTTTGATCGGTTTGCTAAGATAGTCATCCATACCGGCAGACAAGCATTTTTCGCGATCGCCTTCAATCGCGTTGGCTGTTAGTGCAATGATTGGAAAATAGGGAATCACACCGGCTTTCTGATAATGCCGAATTTCACTTGTTGCTTCATAGCCATCCATTTCAGGCATCATGCAATCCATTAATACGAGATCATAGGTTTTTCTTTTTACTGCCTCTATAGCTTCCAATCCGTTATGAGCTACTTCAATAGTACAACCGAAGTTGCGTAGCATCCCGATGACAACCTCCCGATTAACAGGATTATCTTCGGCGAGCAGGAGTTGCGCGTTCAGTTTATTCGATGTTGCGGTAAAAGTATTCTGATTATCCATTTCATTTGGAGACTCATTTATTTTGCCCATACTTGAAATTCGCGCTTTCAAGAAACACTGATACAGATCTTTTTTCCGGATGGGTTTCGTTAAATATACGATAAACCCGGTTTTCTTAGCTTCAGCTGCTTCATCCTTAAAATGTGTGGAAGTTAGCAT
>CAADGS010000141.1 GCA_900696615.1 uncultured beta proteobacterium | reverse complement strand
TGCTGGCAACATCCTTGCGCAAACCGCGCTTGCCCGGGAATGGCAGGCGCTGGGACAAGCCGATCATTTTCATGGTCATGTCTTCGCGATTGAATGGCGACGATGCCAACGGCGCATTGATAACCCCAGCTTCCAGCATTGGATCATCCAGCGCTTGTGCCGGTGCTATTCTTTGCCGGGCTGCCTCGCGTTCCTGCTGTGCCGCTTGAATTTCCGGATTATTGTTTAATGCTTCCGTAATCAAGCCGGCCAAGGATGCGAAATGCTTAGCATTGGCTGCCGGCACGTCTTGCTGAAATACTGTTGAGGAAGCAGAATTTGCATTCTCTGCTTGCGCATAGATTGGATTTATCGCAGCAAAAACGAATGTCACGATGAATCCACATTTCATCATTGAAAACACTTTGCCAGCGGTTTTTAGTAATGTGGCAATCATTTTGTACTCCTTAAAATATCAAAATGCTGATCTCATGATATCTATCAAGTAAAACTAAACAGTCATGAACAAAAGCACACAAAAACCGCAATCCTTATACGTAATAAACTTATAAGCAGTGGCTAGGAATGCTCTAAATTGTCCATCTTTGTCATTCCAAACAAAGAATGAAATCTCGGCACATCAAAGCCATAAATTACTAGCTGTGCATTTGCAATGCGTTAACTAAAATTTCTCAGGATGTGAATTTTGTGTATTACGAGTTTGCTCAGTTATAAGCGAATTTTGGAAAAGGTAGTCAACGGAGGACGTTGCGGTTGTTCCGGAATAAAAGAGATAAAACCGGAATTGAATAGAGATATGACGGTATCATTATTTGCCGCTAACGTTGCGGCATGATCCCGTATAATTGGAATATGGCTATATGCATCACATGCAATATCGTCACACGATAAGTTGACGAGCACATGATTGTCATCAACTTGATTATGGCAATCATCATGATGATGCTTATTCTTATTGATTTCAACGGACGACTTATCAAATCGATCGTTAAAAATTTTTTCCTCGGTACACACTGACAAGACAGCTGCCATCCCACTTTCTAATGGCAGCCAAAACATGAAGAAAACCAATAACCATTTATAGTTGCGTGTTGTCATATTTTCATTATAAACAATTCCCGGTTTGTTGCTGGTTAAAAATTTTTGCTAACCATTTTTTTGAAAGCAATAATAATCCCTCGATTGCATGACACAATTGCATTAATCATCATTACAATTGCGGACAACACTGCTTTCTTTCAAATGAAGGCTTTTTGTCTTTTTATATGATGCAGTTTTTTGTCAGAAACATGTCCTTAAGCAGATGCGGCAGTGACTCAATGGCTTAAACATCTTTGGTTTGGATTTTTCATTGGCTTGACCGGTGTTATTGTTTATTTATCTCCAGCTGGCTGGTGGCTTGAAGAAAAATTTGGCTTAGCCTCGTTATTCCACATGCGCGGTGCGATTACCGCCCCTGATGATGTGGTGGTAGTTGCAATCGACTTGCCCTCGTCTTCGCAACTGGGCCTTTCCATTAAACCCCGACTATGGCCCCGTGACGTTCATGCCCGTTTAATCGATACGCTCACGCAAGCGGGTGCTCGCGTCATCATTTTTGATCTTGTTTTTGATTCACCCAGTTTAATACCCGAACAAGATGAACAGTTGGCACAAGTTATTAAAACAGCGGCAAACGTTGTGTTGACAGAGCGATTAACGTATCAGGATCCAGAAATATTAGCCGCCGGGGATGATTCATTTTCTCCGCATATTTTCCAGGAAGGTTCCGAGCAGCTATTGCCTTTAATCGCCAATGCGGCAAAAGCACGCGCTCCCTTTGCCGTGCCAAAAACAGAAAGAGTCAATCATTATTGGACTTTCAAAGCTAGTGCCGGAGATATGCCAACAGTGCCAGTAGTCGCCCTGCAGATATTTGCAATGCCGATATATGGCGATTTCGTCCGGCTCCTTCGCGATGTGGAACCGGAAATTGCAGCACAACTACCTATGCAAGGCGATGATATCGATATTGAGGACCTCACATATGAACTGCGTCATATTTTTAGCAGTTCTCCACAACTTATAAATAAAATACACGCCAAGCTCAATACTGAGTCAAATTTGAGTACTGCAACCAAGAAAATGATTTTTTCTTTATCGAATGTATATTCGAGTCATGAAAAAAATTATCTGAATTTTTATGGCCCTCCCCGCAGCATTACTACAATTCCCTATCATCATGCCTTACAACCGCAGTTAGTCCCCCATCCATCAGCACCGATCGATTTTAAAAATAAAGTGGTTTTTGTTGGATTCTCCGGTGCGACCCAATCCGAGCAAGACCTCGTACGCGATGACTATCACACCGTTTTTTCAAATCCAGACGGACTTTTTATCAGTGGCGTCGAAATTGCCGCAACCGCTTTTGCCAATTTATTGGAAAACAAGCCTGTCAGGCCTTTGCCGCTTCTGGGAAGTGGAATGTTTCTGTTCTTGTTCGGTTTATTGATCGGTATGATTTTATTGTCGTTATCTTCTCGAAAGGCTATCGCCTTAGGTGCCGCTTGGATTGTGACTTATATTTTCATTGCACATTCCTTCTTCAAGCAAGCCGTAATTTGGCTGCCGCTGATTATTCCGGTTATGCAAGTTGTTTTGGCTTTAGTCGCTGTTTGGATTTTAAAAATCCTTACTTTTGAAGATTTTCTTGGCAGCTCGGGACCGGATGAAGTTCTCGATCGGATCATCAATGATCATCAAGGAAAATTCCGTGGAGTGTGCCTCGCCACCGATATTGAAGGCTATACCACAGTATCGGAATCCATGGATTCGTCAGATCTGCAAAAACTAATGGGTGGGTACCGTGTAGTTTTGAAAAGCGCAATCGCACTTCATCATGGCAAAGTAATGGACACAACGGCGGATTCATCGCTTTCGATCTGGATTTCGGAATCAGTTAACCCTGTAGCGAGAAAATATTTTCACTGGAAAAAACCATCCACTCATGCAGATATTCGCTCACAAGCTTGTCAAGCATCGCTCGACCTGAATTTCGCTATCGAACATTTTAACAATCCAAACAATATAATGCTGCCAACTCGTATTGGATTACACTATGGAATTATGTCGTTGAATGAAAAAGATGGCATTTATAGAGTAACCGGAGATGTCGTGAACACCGCCAACAGGATTCAGAGTGCAAATAAAATTCTCAAAACGCGCATTTTAATTTCCGATGCTGTGGCAAGCGGGCTGAAAAGCTTCCTATTACGTCCACTCGGAGATTTTTTGCTACCTGGAAGAGTAACGCCCGTCAAGTTATTTGAACTCATCACCCATTTGCAATTAGCTACCAAAGAACAAGTATGGTTATGCGAAATCTTTAGCCATGCATTTAATGCCTATCAGGCGCAGGTATGGCATGAAGCAATTGAAAATTTTCACAAAATACTTGAGATCTCGCCAAATGACGGTCCAACGCGATTCTTTCTTGCCTTATGCCTGCAATACCAAGCTAACCCACCCAATTCTACTTGGCCGTTAACGAAAATTGATAGCAAGTAAAATTATGAACGAACCTCGCTTAGCCGGCCTGCCATACTCATTGAAATTGCCACGCAAATAGATCAAAGTCCGGCTTGCGCTGCCAGCACATTAAAATCACCTAATGTAACAATAGCGGCACCAAATTCGCCACCAACCGCAAAAATATGGTTATCTTTCACGCCCACACAAGCGCCATTTTGGTAACACCGTGCATAATATCCGAGTGTTATGAATGATGTCGCCGCATGTGGAAAGAGAGAAGGATAATTCGATTCAGCCCAACCAAACAACTTATCGGCTAATGCCGTGTCAGTGCTCGATTGCAATACACGCTCCGCTACCGCTTGTTGAAAGACCTGTAATGACAAACCATTATTAAACATTATCCACAACGAATCTGAAGGAACAGGATAAGAATCGGTAATCAATTGCAATTCAACCATGTAGGCGCCAATGGGCGCACTCGGAGCACCCTGGTTTGATTCAAGAATCCAATCGAGATGTGTGTGCAAGGAACCGTCTGTACGCACTTCACCGACAATGAGTGACGTGGCACTACTTACACCGTGTCGACTAAATATCGTAAACCCTTCGACAGTTTTTGGAATACAAAATACTTGCCCACAATCTTGGTTAGGCTGCAAATCTAAACCACCTGCCAAGCGAATCTGAATGCCGTCCGGCGCCAATGTCCATTGGGGATTATCAGGATTCCAAAAACTCAAGTGCCCACTTGCGCGATAACGAACCTTATCCCCAGCCGTCATATCACCCGCAATGCTTTCAAAACCTGGGCTATCGATCGCCGTACGGTCGGGGAATATAATAAATTCGGATACGTAAATCGGTGTACCCGTTAACTTGTCAATCGGCATTTGCCCAGCAGGCAAACCAAGCGTTTCTGGCTTAACCAAACTACATCCTTTTTCAGGATTGCAAAAACTAGCCTGCACGCGTTGTTCTACAACTTTAACCTCAATATGTTGATGCAATTCGCCAGCACTAAGGATCATTGGATTCAATAAGTAAAACCCTATCAAAACAAAAGCAGCTACATGACGTGGGTTTGAACGAATTCTAGAAAATGAATGTGTAATTAACTTTATAAATAAATTTGAGATATTCATGTGTAGATAAAGATTAATCGATTCCTGATTTATAAGTAGAAAAGTAATGGTTAGAACGAAGCACTCATTCCAATTTGAGCGCTAAATCCCGCTTCAGGAGCGAAATTACGCAAAAAAGACGTTGAATTCCTGATAGTGGTATTGGTCATATTCGAAAGCCTAGCGAAAAAAAGAATTTTTTTATGTTCGGACATCTTCCAATCATAAGTTAAATCCAGGTCCAATCGATGATATCCCGGCGTTTCAGTATCCAAAATTCCAGGTCTATTTTGGTCCAACGCATGGGTGTAACGTACTCCCCCTCGCCACGGCAACCATTGGAATCCTATTTCACCTCCGAAACGCAATGGTGGAAGCCTTGGAACATCTCCAAAATTACTGTTCTGAAACCAGCCACGCACATAATCGGAAAATAGTGTAAGACGAGGACTCACAGGCAAACCCCAGCGGGGATATGCGGTAATCTCAGCCTCGTAACCCCAGAAATTTGCAGTGTTGGCTTGATAACCAAAAACAGGCAGGCAATTTCTTAAATTCGCACAGGTCTGTTGGAAACGCGGTGGATCAGGTGCAAAATTAAAAAAGAAGCCTTGGTTTTCCAGATAAATAAAATCTTGTATCGACTTGTAATAACCATTGGCATGAAAGGAAATGTGATCGCTCGCAAAACGCAATCCCAATTCAGAATGACTAGTTTGCTCTGCGTTGAGATTAATGCGCCCAATTTCGTAACTGCGCGTTGCAAAATGTGGCCCTGACGCAAATAATTCCTGAACATCCGGCGCTCGTTGTGCGAGTTGCCAATTGAGATATGCTGAAGTTTGCGGAAGAATTTCATAATTTAAGCTAGCCGCTAGAGAGTAGGTGAGATAATCCAGTGAATTCGGCAAAGGCAGTGGTGCCGAAATTCCGGCTAATTTAATTTGATCACTCTTGGGAATGGTGGTTTGATGCTCAATGCGGGCACCCATTTCAAGGTTAAGGCGATCAGTAATAAAAAGGGTCTCTGTTAAAAAGAACCCCAACGAATCAATATTAGTGGCTGGGGTAAATGTCTCGATACCCGTTGCGGCAAAATTACGGTTTTGCCATTGCAAACCAAATATGCCATCAAGCCATCCGCCACGTTGATGGTTCATCTCCAAGCGGGACTCCCAAACCGAATTCTTGAATTGAGTCAACGATGAGTTCCTATCCGTGATACTTTTATCATAATCTTTATGATCGTAGTCAATATAGCTCAGCTTTGCCCTAATTTTAGGCAATAATGGCCAATATGTTTTCCACATTCCATCTAAGTCATATCGTCGTTGGGACATATCAATCCTGATGGCTTCTTGTGCGGTTCGTGGATTGCCGCTTGTGTCATCGGCATGACCGGGAACACCGGGCGGAATACCATAATTTCTCACCATCTCATGATAACTGCCTCCCAGATAACCATATTTGCCGATAAATGAGATACCGGCCGAACCACCCTGGCTGTTTGAATTACTATTCTGGATGACATTGAAACTATTAGCGCTGGGATCAACCTGGAATTGTTGCCGAATCGCCGTTTCATCCAATGCGGCCCCTGGAATATGGGTATTATTTGAAGAGCGTTGAAAATAGTCGACATGAATCGCAAAATTACCCTTACCGATATCCAATCCGATCATGCCCGATTTATCTGAAGAATTATGATCATAACGAAAATCCATTCGGCCAGCGGCGCCATTCAGCGGAATCTTATCGGGTATACGTTGATGTCTAATATCGACCATACCACCAATGGCATTTCCTCCATATCGTAAGGTTGCAGGCCCTCTTAACACGGTAATACTGTCTGCCAGCATTGTTTCGAAAGCAACTGCCAGATCGGGACTCAGGGCTGAAAGATCGTGTGCGCCGATCCCATTTTGCATAATTCTGACACGAGGGCCGCTCATGCCTCGGATAACGGGTTGACCGACACCCGGCCCATACGACAAATTACTGACACCCATTTCACGTTCCAGAGTTTTACCCAGCGTTTCGCTTGTGCGGATACGTAACTCCCGATTCTCCAGCTTTTGAATAGGATCAGCAGCGACCGAAGTGGCTTCGATCGTGATCGTTTCAAACTTGACCGGTTCCTGCAGGGTGCTTGCATTGGGATTTTTTGCGGTATTAGATGGATTTTCCACGACTGCTTTTTTTTGTGCATTCTGATCCGTTGCGAAAGCGGAATTAAAAAACAAAACCGTATAGCCCATCAGAAAAATGAAACGGAGTCTGATTAGGATGACTCGCATTAAAGTCCTGCTTGACTATAAAAATCCTCGATTAGACCTTGCTCGGTGATATCACCCAGTATTCCGCCAGCTGTGTAGATTTTATTGTCTTTGCTACCGATGCAAACGGAATTGTCATAACAACGTGCAAAGTATCCGAAAATAAAGCGACTCTCAGCTTGATGTGGAAATAACTGCCCATACCGTGATTCAGCCCAATCGAATAACGCATCCATACGACTGTAGTCGTTCAATTTGACTTCCGGCACCACATTCAGGGCCTGGGATAATGCCAAGCTATCAAAGTTTTTTTGTGCATTGATATGAAAAACGAGTGCAAATGGATCGGAAGGTTTATAGAGAATTCGCTCACCCGTCTCATCTACTCCTACAATACTGATAAAAACCATATAGGCTCCATCATCGGGTGAAGAACCATCTGGCTTTTGTATCCGGAAAATAGCATGCGCTTCGAAATTACTACTATTCGTCAATTTCTCGAGAAATCCCTGCAATCCATTGCCTTCTTTATCGGTCACGATGTTTTCATCGGATAAGCGGCTAATCACCAATTGTTCCGGGAAACCTTCACGTATCCATTGCGATTGCTCATTTGACCATTTCAACAATGTGGTTTCCGTTTGATAGCCCAGGATACCGCCTTGATCGAATTCTATTCCGGTGAATCCGGAATCGCCCATGCGGTAAGGGGATAGTGCATCAGTAAAAGGAATGACAAATGCCGTATGTTGACCGAAAACTCTTCCTTGACGCCTGATATCAATTTCGATTTTGCCATCGCGCCATGCAAATCCCATATTCGGCTGGCCTTCGTGAGCTAACGCCATTACGCTAATAAAAAATAAAAGTGACCCTAAGAAAATGCATTTAATCAATTGAATGCTCCGGAAAGTCTGAAAAATAAACAGAATATTTACTGACAAGCGTTACGAAATGCTTTTATTGTTTGGAAAATTTCTAATTCTTCCATAGCACTTCATCACTCAAGTAACTGGGAAATAAATTAATTCAGTACTTACTTAATCTCTTGACAGATAACACCACAAATCGATTCAAATTTTTTAACCTCAAACGCGCTCGGGATGCTAATTGAACAACAAATGAATATCAATGCGGCAAATTGTCGCACCAATCTATTTAGTTTCTTTTGAAAACCTAATAAAACTCACATACATTGGTACGAATAGCAAATTTCAGAATCGCGATAATCTCTGAGAATTCACATTACGCTGCTCGGAGCCTGAAATTCATGAAGAAAATTAGGCGCCGGTCAACGACCTGTTCATAACTTTCTGAACAGAACGATTGATGGATTTCAACTACGGGTGGGTTTAGAAGATTCTTGTGCAATGCGCGGCAAAAGCTATAAATAGATCAAACAAAACGGTCAGCTTATGTCATATTGACCTAGGCGCATTTAATCGGCAATCTCAATTATTCCCTTTTAGAATAAACGGACTAAATCAAAAATCGCCGGTTATAAAATACGGTTGAAAATAAAAGTGTTTAACCGGTTGAATTTAATACGACACAGTATTTCCAATTAAAGCAAAGTTAATACAATACTGACTTACTATTCGATTTAAAATGAAATTTTTAGCTATACTTATTCAAGTAGTCGCTATCGCTTTTAGCGTCACACGTTAAACCGAAAATGCATGACATCGCCATCCTTGACGATATATTCTTTACCTTCGAGGCGCATTTTTCCGGCCTCTTTGGCGCCTTGTTCACCGCTACAGGCGACAAAATCTTCATAACTAATGACTTCGGCACGGATAAAGCCTTTTTCGAAATCGGTGTGAATAACCGCAGCCGCTTGCGGCGCGGTATCGCCTTTATGGATGGTCCAAGCACGAACTTCTTTGACACCGGCGGTAAAATAGGTTTGTAAGCCCAGTAATTCATAGCCTGCACGCACCAGACGGTTGAGTCCGGGTTCTTCCAAATTAAGATCGGTTAAAAAGATTTTTTTATCTTCGTCGGACAGTTCCGCGATTTCCGCTTCTAGCGCTGCGCAGATTGCCACTACCGGCGCTCCTTCATTTGCCGCATAGTCTTCTACGCGTGCTAACAAGGGATTATTTTTAAAACCGCGATCACTGACATTAGCAACATAAATGGCCGGTTTTGCGGTTAATAAGCATAATGGCTGCAATAGCTGTTGTTGCTCTTTTTCCAAAGCAAGCGTTCTGATCGGTTTGCCATGATTGAGATGCGTTTGTGCCACTTCCAGTAAGGCACAAAATTTAATGGCATCCTTATTACCGGATTTAGCCACCTTGGATTCGCGCTGCAACGCTTTCTCAATGGTAGCTAAATCGGCTAGTGCCAATTCTGTTTGAATAACTTCTATATCCGATATGGGGTCCACTCGACCGGCAACATGCACTACATTATCGTCCGAGAAACAACGCACCATATTGACGATACCATCCGTTTCTCGGATATTGGCTAGAAATTTATTGCCGAGTCCTTCTCCTTTCGATGCGCCAGCCACCAATCCGGCGATATCAACAAATTCCACGATAGCAGGCTGTACTTTATGCGGTTTAACGATCTCACTGAGTTTCTGCAATCGCGGATCCGGTACTTCAACAATGCCAATATTTGGATCAATCGTGCAAAAAGGATAGTTTTCTGCCGCAATACCTGCTTTGGTTAATGCATTAAACAATGTGGATTTTCCGACGTTAGGTAGACCCACGATTCCGCATTTCAAACTCATGACCTATTCTCATTAAAATGGGTTAAACAACGATTGTATGAAAGTTTTTACCGGAATGTCAGGTTTTTGTGTGTAATTTCAGCATAGCCGCCTCACAATTACTCTGCGCAAGGAGTGGCCAAACTTCCAGGCTTCTTTCAATGGCTTCATCAATTAATGATATTTCTTCCTTTCTCGGAGAATGCAATACATAACCAACCACTGCATTGCGATCACCCGGATGACCTATGCCTATTCTTAATCGCCAGAAATTCTGTGTACCCAACTTTGCCGCAATATCCTTGAGTCCGTTATGTCCACCCAAGCCTCCACCCTTCTTCAATTTCGCAATTCCGGGCAGCAAATCCAGTTCATCATGAACCACAATAATTTCATCAGCTTGTATTTTATAAAACTGACACAATGCCGCTACCGACTGCCCGCTTCTATTCATATAAGTCTGAGGTTCTAGCAGCCACAGATCGCTATCTTTCTGGCGGACTTGTGCGCAGAGTCCGTGAAATCGCGCTTCCGGTTTAAGTGTTGTATTCAATATTGAGGCCAACCGGTCCACCCAATGAAAACCGGCATTATGGCGTGTACCGGCGTATTCTTTGCCAGGATTCCCTAATCCAACGATGAGCTTCATGCCATGAAATAAAACCGTTCGAGTGACAAATGAAAAAATAAAAATCTGCTGACATTTCTCAACCCCAGCAGATTTCTTGCTTGATCCGTGAATAGTTATCTAGGAAGTATCGAGATAAACCTAAGTCATGGATTCATCGATATCCACTACTCATACCCGGAACAACGCGTGTCAATTATCCAAAAGATTTTGCATTCCAGCGTAAAATCTTTTAATCCAGCGAATTATTTTTCTGCTTCCGCTTCTGCAGCGGTAGCCCCTTCAGAAAGTGCGGAACGAGGAATGACGATCGTTGCAACGGGCGAATTATCGCCTTTTGCCAGCGCAACGATCTCTACGCCGTGGGGTAATACCAGGTCACTTAAATGTAATGTATGCCCTGCAGTTAATTCGCCTAAATCTATCGAAATATATTCGGGCAAATCTGCCGGCAAACAACTGACATCCACTTCATTCATGATATGCGAAACAATCCCCCCAGAGATTTTTACGCCAGGAGATATTTCCGCATTGATGAAATGAAGAGGAACCTTCATGTGTATTTTCTTACTTTTGTTAACTCTCTGAAAATCAACATGTAAAACCTGTTGCTTGTAGGGATGCATTTGTATGTCACGTAACAGCACTTGTTCTTTATTTCCCGAAACATTAAGTGACAAAATAGATGCGTGGAATGCCTCCAGCTTTAGTTTGTGAAACAGATCGTTATGATCCATCTCAATCGGTTGAGCAGCTTGATCGCCGCCATAAATGATCGCCGGTACCTTGCCAGAACGCCGCAGGCGGCGGCTCGCACCCTTTCCCTGCTGTGTACGCTGGTCGGCACTGATTTCAATTTTCATTGTATTAACTCCTTAGTGATGATTTGTTCGCGACCAAACAAACCGGTTAAAAAAACTAAATTTATTCCATGAATAACGAGCTTAGCGAGCTTTCATTACTGATGCGTAACATGGTTTCCGCCAGTAGATTAGCAATGCTTAACTGGCAAATGCGGTCACACGCCATAGCATCTTCTCGCAGAGGAATCGTATCAGTGACCACTAGTTTATCTAAAGCCGAGTCTTGTATGCGTTGTACCGCATTACCTGATAACACCGCGTGCGTTGAATAGGCCAGTACTGATTTTGCGCCATGCTGCTTTAATGCTTTGGCTGCTTCACAGAGCGTATTGGCGGTATCCACCAAGTCATCAATGATGACACACGTACGATCCTTAACTTCGCCAATGATGTTCATCACTTTCGCCTCATTGGGTTTGGGGCGCCGTTTGTCAATGATTGCAAGATCACATTCGAGACGCTTAGCCAGATGTCTTGCGCGCACAACACCGCCCACATCAGGGGAAACTACAATTAGATTTTGATAATTATGCTTCCAAATATCCCCCAATAAAATGGGCATACCATATATGTTGTCAACTGGGATATCGAAGAAACCTTGAATTTGGTCTGAATGCAAATCCATGGTTAAAAGCCGGTCAATCCCAACGGTCGTAAGCATATTGGCTACCACCTTGGCCGTTATTGGAACGCGAACAGAACGCGGCCTTCTGTCCTGGCGTGCATAACCAAAATAAGGAATCGCAGCTGTAATACGGCCCGCTGATGCGCGCTTAAGCGCGTCAACCATGACCAGTATCTCCATCAGACTATCATTGGTTGGAGCACAAGTTGATTGCAACACAAAAACATCTTTCCCGCGCACATTTTCAAGAATCTCCACCATGATCTCACCGTCACTGAAGCGTCCCACAGTTGCACGTCCCAAATGGATATTGAGATGCTTAACAGCATCCTGAGCCAATTTAGGATGGGCAGTGCCGGTAAAAACCATCAAACTGTCATACGACATGTTATTTTTTGCGGTGATTAACTATTAAGGAGAAACATGGATCCTCCTCTCGATTAAGTTAGCGATAGAAACTGAAAATTTTATTTATATCCATATAGTGAGCAAAACTAAAACTTCAATGACGCTCACTAAATCCAAACGTGGCTGGGGAGGTAGGGATCGAACCTACGAATGCCGGAATCAAAATCCGGTGCCTTACCACTTGGCGACTCCCCAAAAAACTTTATTCAAAAGATTTACTTATAGGATGAGAATCTAATCCTTTTGCTACAAAAGCTTTCATGTTCCCAGGAACTTGTTGATAAGCGGCCCGCGCTGCTGATTCTGTCGGAAATTCAGCGAATACGCAAGCACCCGAACCACTCATTGAAACTATTGTAGTATCTTCTAACCCCTTTAGCCACTCCAAACATCTTGCAATTTCAGGGTATGCCTGACAAGCGACTCTTTCCAAATCGTTTCGTCCTTGCCAGATAGAAAAGGGCGGTATTTTGATGGGTATTGAGTTGCGTGTCAATTCCTTACTCGCGAAAATTTCTGCAGTGGATACTTGCACTGATGGCACAAGCACCAAATACCAGGCCGGTGGTAAATCAAGTGCTGTAAATTTTTCACCGATTCCCTCAGCAAAAGCATTACTCCCAAATATAAATATAGGTACATCAGCGCCTAACCTAAGTCCTAATTCAAGTAATCGCTCCTTATGCAAATTCACTTTCCATAGTTGATTAAGAGCAAGTAATGTAGTCGCTGCATCGGAGCTGCCGCCACCTAGCCCCCCCCCCATGGGAATCTGTTTCTTTAAAAAAATATCAACCCCTAACTCCACCTCTGTTACTTGCTTCATCAGCTTTGCTGCACGCACACAGAGATCTTTTGCTTCTGGCACGCCTGCAATAGGATTATGTAATTTTACTGCGCCATCATCACGTACTTGAAAGCTAAGCTGATCAGAAAAATCAATCAAACGGAATACTGTTTGCAATAAATGATAGCCATCTTGTCTGCGCCCTATGACATGTAAAAAAAGATTGAGCTTAGCAGGGGCCGGGAAAGTATGCATCTAAGAACGATGAAAGCTATTAAAGAAAATAATTTACTCAGTATTCCAATTATCAATGACTAACCTGAGCTTTAGATCTTCGTAGTTAAGTGACAATACTCTAGGAAAAGCAGGAACATTGGGTTGCGTCGGCATATAGCTTAAATATTGAATTACCCAGCCATCTTGCCGCATCGCGATAACCTGGTTTTTGTTATTGAGGTCCTTTTCGGCAACGGTGACTGGAGAATGTATACCTTGTATCCAATATTGCAATCCATTTAGTGGCAAGCGCCAACCGAGAATTTCTTCCGTTAGACTTTCTGCATCGTTGGCATAAAAAGCTTCAAGTTTTGCTGTAATCAAACGGAAACCATTATGATCTCTGGCTATTTCAGCTATCGTTTGGCCGAGCGATGTGAATAACAAAATTTCATCACCGATTGCCAAATGCCGCCAGCGAAAGCTTCCCGAAAAATTTTGATTTCGGCTTTGGATTGAAATTCTGCCTAGTAGATTAAAATCTGCTGCAGGTGCGGATTGTGCATTGCCCACAGGTTCAATCACGATAGTTTTAACAATCGCTTCAGATCCTTCCTGACGAGCTGGCGTAGCACAACCGGAAATCCATGCAAAAGCAGTGGCTAGCAGGAATCCATAGCAAATAATCCTATAATTCGTTTTCAATCCAGAAAATGATAGGGCTTGATTAAGCACAATCTAACTTTAAAATCCGCCAATTATTACATTTTCAAAAGTCAGCAATTTATACACAGTATTCGTTACTCAATTATTCAGGTCTTTATTAGACTGCTGATAATCCGGCAATATTATATTAAGCTCCAATGTTTCTTGATTTTCATCTTGCTCAAAATTAACCGAAATTGCTTCCTGATCGACATTGACATATTTGCGAATGACTTCCAGCAGTTCTTTTTGCAATTGTGGCAGATAGGAAGGCCGATTACGGTAAGTCCGTTCATGTGCCACAAGAATCTGCAATCTTTCTTTGGCAACCGAAGCGGTCTTTGGTTTGGATGATCTAAAATAATCCAGTAAACTCATTTTTTCCCTCCGAAAAGCCTCCTGAGAAACCCTTGTTTACCATCAATGAATCGATGTGGCCGCTCCTCTCCCAAATATCGCGCAACGACATCGGCGTAAGCCTGGCCTGCTTCACTTTTTTCATCCAAAATGACCGGTATGCCAGCATTCGAGGCAGTCAAAACTGATTTCGATTCAGGAATAATGCCTAACAATTGTAACGATAAGATTTCCTGGACATCATTAAGACTCAACATCTCACCTAACTTGACTCGATCTGGATCATACCGGGTTAATAATAAGTATTCCTTGATCGGTTCCTCACCCCTTTCCGCCCGTCGTGATTTACTAGACAAAATGCCGAGCATGCGATCCGAATCCCGTACTGACGAAATCTCAGGATTGGTAACAACAAATGCATCGTCAGCAAAGTAAAGCGCCAAATTAGCACCTTTCTCAATCCCGGCAGGAGAATCACATACGACATATTGAAAATCCCTTGCCAATTCTTCTAAAACTTTTCCGACGCCCTCTTGTGTTAAAGCATCTTTATCGCGTGTTTGTGAAGCTGGAAGAATATACAGCAGGTTGCAATTTTTATCGCGAATAAGCGCTTGATTGAGGCTGGCTTCGCCATTAATAACATTAATGAAATCATAAACCACGCGCCGCTCACATCCGAGAATCAAATCCAAATTGCGCAAACCCACGTCAAAATCAATAACGGCAGTCTTGTGACCTCTTTTTGCCAGTCCCATGGCAATTGCTGCACTGGTTGTTGTTTTGCCAACACCACCCTTACCCGATGTCACGACTATGATTCTTGCCAATTGAGCCTCCTTTGCTATATCTGGTGTTACGTGATCTCTTTAATGATTAAAGCATGATCTTGCAAATATATCTGCACCGGACCATGGTATGTTTGCTTATTTAAATCTTCACTGGTCTTATAATCCCCTGCGATTGAAATAAGTTCAGCTTGTAGATCAAAACAAAATATTCTCGCGCTTGTATTGCCGTGCACACCTGCTAAAGCGCGCCCCCTTAAGGTATTATAGACATGTATATTGCCCTCAGCCATGATTTCGGCACCCGCGCTCACTTGCGACATAATAATCAAATCGCCTGTCGCATAAACGCGTTGCCCAGACCGGATTGGTTGCGTGACCAATGTCGACGCAGGAGTGGTCGGTGGAACCGGGGTAGGATTAACCGGTGTTTTAACAGCAGGCGTTACCGACTGAGAAGAAGCCTGTGCATTAGTTTCCGTTTTCTGAGTTTCGCCAATGATAATCGAGGCGCCTTGCTCACGGACCGTATCAACTGGAATTGACAATGTATGCGCTTGTTTATTTTGCTGCTCGCTGCCGCCACGAATACCGACAGGGAAAAAACCCACTTTGCGCAAAATTCCGATTAATTCATTAAAATCGATATCGTGTTGTTGTTTATTCAATTCACGCAAATCAATGATGAGTGGAGAATCCTTAAAAAACTCTGGTGCCAGATCAATCTTGGCACGCAGTGCTTCTTCAACTGCAATCAAATCGTTGTTGAAAAGGATTAAAATAGGCGCAAAAAAAGTACTGCTTTTAAATTCTAGCACAGGCAAAGTATTAAGCATTTTTGAGGATTCTAGTGAAACCCATGAGGAATTTGCTGAACATTCAGATAATACTGATCAATAGTAGTGCCAAGTATAACGCATTGTAGCAAATGCATTGTTTATTAATTTATCCGAGTGCGTTTTTATTCCTTTAGAAAATAAGAAATTAATCCACTGCCTTCTTCTTAATAAAACGCTGTAAGGTTTCAAGCAATACTTCATTATCGGGATCTTTCTCTAACGCAACACGCCAAATGTTTTTGGCATCTTCTTTGGCACCTTGTATCCAAAGTACCTCTCCTAAGTGCGCTGCGATTTCCGGATCAGGGCGGGTTGCATAGGCCAAATTCAAGTAATTCAATCCCTCGACAATTTTACCCATACGGTAATAAACCCATCCGAGACTATCCATGATATAAGGATCCTCCGGAGAAAGTTCGACTGCCTTTTTTATTAATTTCAAGGCTTCCGGCAATTGTGTCCCGCGCTCCGCAAGGCTATAGCCCAACGCATTATAAGCATGGGCATTTTCCGGTTTGAGTTTTATTAATTTGCGTAAATCTTGCTCGAGAATCACAAACTTACCCAGCTTATCTGCCGCCAACGCCCGATCGTAAAGTAACTCGGGGTAATCGGGTAATTTTTTTAGACCTTCATTCAACAAATCGAATACTTCCCGATAAGCCTTAGATCTGCGCAATATTTGAGCTTCTGCCAATATCAAATGGGCAACTTGCTGATCGTTTGATGCAGGGAGTTTTTGTAAATGTTCCCGTGCTTCCATTATCTGGCCATTTAAGGCTAGCAAATCCGCATAACGTATCTGCGCAGGCAGATAGCGTGAACCGCTTTTGACCATTTGGTAAGATTCCATCGCCATTTTGGGGCGTTGAGTCTCCTCATAAATCTGTCCAAGGTGAAAATAAACAGCACTGGGGTCTTTATAGCCGAGATCAAGTGCCTTTATAAAACTGGTTTCCGTGATATCGAGATTACCCATTTCACCTGCCAGCAGTCCGATAGCAAGCATAATTTCCGGATCATCGGGTTTTTTATCCAATAAAAATTGGAGTTGTTCAAGTGCCAAATCGGCACGATTGTCATTAATTAGTACACGCGCATAAGCAATTCTTACTTCATGAGCGGCTGGATGATCGGATAAATAATTTTGATAAAATTCGTTAGCATTACCGTTAGGGATACGTTGCAATATTCGGCCATTGTGAATCGCGGCAATTTCCCATTCTGGACGCAAAGCAAGCGCTCGTTGCATTTCTTCCAGCGCGAGTTGATGTTGATTAGCAAACCACGCCGCTTGGGAGATAGCAAAATGAGCCTCCGGTAAATCCTTATAGGATTGAGAAAGCTGCTGTATTAACTTTAAAGTTGCAGCTCTATTGGGATTGCGTGACAGCAATTGATTGAGCTGCATAAACGCGTTGCCGACATTGTCTTTTTCTGATGCAAGCAGTTTTTCCAGGTGAGGACGCGCGGCATCCAGCTTTCCAACATTTACCATCAATGCGGCAATAGTCTGGCGTGCATCGGCTGAATCGGGATCAAGCTCAACCCACAGTGCGGTCGATTGCTCGGCTGCAGTCAAGTTCCCTGCATGCAAAGCAATTTCACTGGCGCGCTTTGCAATGCGTGGATCGCGTGTGGTATGGGCCAATCTGACATAACGATTCACGGCAATATCCATATTGCCTCGCTGCAAAGCAGTTTCGCCCACTAGAAAATCAAATAAGATTGGTGCAGTCAATTCCTGCCTAGGTAAATTAGCGGGGGTGACTTCTTCTTGTTCAATAGATTCTTCTGCATTTTCGTTTTCCTCTTTAGTAGGAATCTGTGCGCAGGCAGTCAATCCAATTAACAGAAATACGCATAAAATTTTAAATTTCATGAAAATCCAATTGCTTCCCAAAAGTAAAGGAAAAGAGGTATCGCCTCAACCCTCACCTAACGGCTCATTAAAAGCGATATGCATTGCCGCAACAAAATTCAAAGCAGACTTACTTAATCCATTTGTTACCCCTACAATACGCTTTCTCGCTCGCCTTTAAGTTGATACGGCCACCTTAAAAACATCTTTCAACAGCTTTAAAACATATTTATAATACAACATGTTACTAAAATCTATTCAATTTTAATGCCAGTTAATGCACATATTTTACTTTTATATCAGCAATAAAGTGAACAAATAATTACTTAGCTTCTGCTCTGTATGAACCAATCAGTCAGAAAAAGCTGGTTACAAAAATATGCGCAAATGAAGTACCGATTAATTTATGATTAGCCCATACTGGGAACAACAATAATCCATGAAAGTTCACATGTACGCGCATTCTATTTTGTATTAGACGAATAGCGTGGTGTGGTAATTTAATATTTATATCACTTCAGTCACGGTATATTTAATTTTGGTGCAGGCGGTACCTATTCATACTATCCAGCTAATCATCGTTTTCTTACTGGGAATGCTAACCGTACTCGGTTTCGCGCCATTTTACTTTTTCCCAATCCCTGTCATCACACTAGCGGTTCTATTGGTATTTTGCCGCAACAGTCAATCCCCGCTAAGATCGGCTACACTTGGGTTTTGTTTCGGCATGGGATTATTCAGTGCAGGCGTAACCTGGCTTTATGTCAGTTTGCATGATTTTGGTGCAATGCCTGCACCCATTGCCATAATTGCTTTGATCGTTTTATGTGCCTATCTGTCTTTATTTCCGGCTTTCTGCACATGGATGTTAACCAAGCTTTCCCTTAATTCGCCATATATGTGGGCTGCGGTTGCTGCTGCAATGTGGATGTTGGCTGAATGGTTGCGCGGCTATTTATTTACCGGTTTTCCGTGGCTGGCACTAGGATACTCCCAGGCGCCATTCAGTCCCTTGGTTGGATATGCGCCAATCATCGGAGTTTATGGCATCTCGCTTATCATGGTCTTCAGCGCAGCCTTGCTCGCACTGTGGATCAGAAATGATTCCAGAAAGTGGCGTTATGGCTTGCCTCTTATTCTGATTTGGACGAGCGGCTTAGGCCTGCAACTAATCGAATGGGTAAAACCAACAGGCGATCCCGTTACGGTCAGCTTGCTGCAAGGCAATATTGCCCAAGATTTGAAATGGCGCGAAGATCATCTCGAGAATACTATGGAGACCTATGCGAGATTGATTCTGGAAAGTAACAGCCGCTTAATTGTCACACCGGAAATCTCCATTCCGCTATTCAGCGATGTTGTGCCGTCAGCCTATTTAACGCCACTCGCTGAACATGCCAGAAAAAATAATGGCGATGTATTGATCGGTTTGGCTGAGCGCGTTGCCAATGAAAGTGATGATTATTACAACACCATGTTTAGTTTTGGTGCCGCGCCAGAACAACGTTACCGCAAACACCATTTGGTGCCGTTTGGAGAATTCATTCCTGTAAAGCCGGTTTTTGGCTGGATTGTTCAAGTATTGCAAATTCCATTATCCGATTTTTCACGCGGCAGCGTCGACCAACAACCGATGGAATTGGCAGGACAGCGTGTTGCTATCAATATCTGTTATGAAGACGTATTTGGCGAAGAAATCATTTACCAGTTGCCGCAAGCAACACTGCTGGTCAATGTCAGCAACGATGCCTGGTTTGGACGCTCAATCGGGCCGCAGCAACATTTGCAAATTTCGCAAATGCGCGCCCTGGAAACCGGCCGTTATATGCTGCGTGCAACCAATACCGGTGTGACCGCGATCATTAACGAACGAGGCCAGGTGCTGCAAACGATAGAAATTTTTACGACAGCGGCATTGCATGGATTGGCGCAAGGATTTATCGGTGCTACGCCTTATGTGCGCACAGGTAATTATCCGGTACTTGGATTGGCAGGGCTATTATTGTGTGTCGGATTACTTTCCGCCTTTCGCACGGTACGGAAAACCCGGTAAAATCCGAATCTGTGCATTTAAAGAGTACGCGAATTCAAATCTCTCATGTCAACACTCACTTTTCAGGAAATTATTTTAACCTTGCAGCGGTATTGGGATAAACAAGGCTGCGCGATCCTTCAACCTTATGATATGGAAGTCGGTGCCGGAACGAGCCATACTGCCACCTTCTTACGCGCGATAGGTCCCGAACCTTGGAAAGCCGCGTATGTTCAACCATCGCGCCGCCCCAAAGACGGCCGCTATGGCGACAATCCGAATCGTTTACAACATTACTATCAGTTCCAGGTGGTGCTCAAACCGGCGCCGAAAAATATTCTGGATTTATATTTTGATTCATTGCGCGAACTGGGCTTCGATTTAACACAAAACGACGTGCGCCTGGTTGAAGACGATTGGGAAAATCCAACATTGGGCGCTTGGGGCTTGGGCTGGGAAACTTGGCTTAATGGCATGGAAGTGACACAATTCACTTACTTTCAACAAGTTGGCGGAATCGATTGCAAACCGATTACCGGGGAAATCACCTACGGATTGGAACGTTTGGCGATGTACTTGCAGGGCGTGGAAAGCGTGTTTGACCTGATCTGGACCAAGGGTCTGACGTACCACGATGTTTACCATCAAAACGAAGTGGAACAATCGACCTACAACTTCGAACAAAGCGATAGCGAATTTCTGTTTTTGGCATTCGGCAAGCACGAGGCGCAAGCCGATCATTTAATAGCGCAGCATTTGGCATTGCCGGCCTACGAGCAAGTGCTAAAAGCGGCACATACTTTCAATTTGCTCGATGCGCGCGGTGCCATTTCGGTGACTGAACGCGCAGCCTATATCGGACGCATCCGCAATTTATCGCGGCAGGTTGCTAGGGTCTATTATGACAGCCGTAAAAACCTTAATCCGCCATTTCCCATGGCGCCGCGCGAATGGGTCGCACTCATGCCGGATATGCAGGAATCCGCATCATGACTAAGAATTTACTTGTTGAATTATTGGTTGAAGAACTACCGCCCAAGTCACTCAAACAATTGGGTAACAGTTTTGCTGAGTTATTAGCCGCAAGCTTGAAAACACAAGGGTTGATCGCGCAGGATGCAAAAGTTACCCCTCACGCAACGCCCAGACGGCTGGCAGTCCATATCGGTAATGTCGTCGTGCAAGCCGCCGACAAAGCAGTCACGCAAAAATTGATGCCGGTCAAAGTCGGTTTGGATGCCGCAGGCCAGGCGACACCGCCGTTGTTGAAAAAACTAGCTAGTCTTGGTGCCGATGCATCGGCAGTGCCGCAACTCAAACGCGCGCTGGACGGTAAAACCGAAACACTGTTTTGGGACAGCATCGTCGCAGGTATTTCATTAACCGATGGCTTGCAAAATGCATTGCAGGATGCGATCAGTCGGCTGCCCATCCCCAAAGTAATGACCTACCAGTTGGCAGACGGCTGGCAAAGTGTCCATTTCGTGCGCCCGGCGCATGCGCTGGTTGCTTTGCATGGCGCGGATATCGTGCCGGTTAATATATTGGGTTTGCAAGCGGGACGGGAAACACAGGGGCATCGCTTCGAGGCGAAAGTCAATCCGGTCGTGCTGCATAACGCCGACAGCTATACACAACAACTGCAAGACGAAGGTGCAGTGATCACCCATTTTACACAACGCCGCGCAGAAATTGTGCGTCAACTGACTGCGGCTGCCGCCCGGGAGCAGTTAACTTTGCTTGACGACGATGATTTGTTGGACGAAGTCACCGCATTGGTTGAACATCCCAATGTGCTAGTTGGAAAATTCGCTGCAGAATTTCTGCAAGTACCGCAAGAGTGCTTAATCCTGACCATGAAAGCGAATCAGAAATACTTTCCGTTGCTCGATTCGCGAGGAAAACTGGCCAATACATTTCTCCTGGTTTCAAACATACGTCCCGCCGATCCTAGTCAAGTCATTGCCGGTAATGAGCGCGTGGTGCGCTCGCGATTGGCCGATGCCAAGTTTTTCTTCGATCAGGATCGCAAAAAAACACTGGCATCGCGTGTGCCGCAATTGGATAAGGTAATTTATCACAATAAACTGGGTACCCAAGGTTTGCGCATGCACTATGTCCGTGCCATTGCAAAAACGCTTGGTGAGCAACTGGGCGGCGATGCATTAGCTAGTCAAGCTTATGAAGCAGCCACACTGGCGAAAGCGGATCTGCTGACCGATATGGTCGGGGAATTCCCTGAATTGCAAGGCATTATGGGCCGATACTATGCGCAACATGAAGGGTTGAACGACGACATCGCATTTGCAATCGAAGATCACTACAAACCGCGTTTTGCAGGAGACGAATTGCCACGTAACCCGGTGGGTGTTTGTGTGGCACTAGCGGATAAACTGGAAACGTTGGTCAATATGTTCAGTATTGGCGAAATCCCAACTGGTGACAAAGATCC
>CAADGS010000140.1 GCA_900696615.1 uncultured beta proteobacterium | reverse complement strand
ATCGTGCAATTGACATTTTTAGGCGCTGCTGGAGAAGTTACCGGATCGAGTTATTTAATCGAAAATGACGGAATCCGTTTGCTGGTCGATTGCGGTATGTTCCAAGGCGGACGGGAAGCAGATAGAAAAAATCGCACCGCTTTTACATTCGATCCACAAGACATCGATTTTGTATTGTTGACGCATGCGCACATCGATCATTCCGGGCTATTGCCCCGATTGGGCGCATGGGGTTTTCGCGGCCCGGTTTATTGCACCACGGCAACCGCCGATCTTCTGCAAGTCATGCTCAAAGACAGTGCCTATATTCAGGAAAAAGAAACGGAGTGGCGCAACAAATCGCGACACCACGGCTGGTCTTCTCAAGAAGCGGCACCACTGTATACCGTCACACAAGCCGAAGCGATTCTCAAGCAATTAGTCCCCGTTAACTACGATACAGAAATTACGCCGCATCAAACGGTACGTTGCCGTTTCCGCGATGCCGGACATATTCTGGGATCTGCCATCATAGAGGTATGGGTTGGCACAGATTCAAATTGCAAAAAGTTTGTGTTTTCGGGTGATCTTGGGCAGCCTGGCCATCCGGTTGTGCGCGATCCCACACCCATCTCGCAGACTGATATTTTGTTGATCGAATCGACCTACGGCAACCGCCTGCACCGCAATATGTCGGATACGATCGATGAATTGGTTGGTGCCATCAACGACACGTTGATCCAGAAGAAGGGTAATGTAATTATTCCGGCTTTTACGGTTGGGCGCACACAAGATTTGTTATTTCTGTTAGTCGATCTATACCGCCAAGGCAGACTTGCGGATATGGACATTTATGTCGATTCGCCGATGGCCCGGGCAGCAACTGAAATCACGCTGAAACATATTGCATTGCTTGATCAAGAAACTTCGGAAGCGCTCCAATGGATGAATAAACATGCTCAGAAACCTCGTATCTATTTTGTACAGGATATCGAAGAATCCATGCAGCTCAATCATATCAAGCACGGTATTATCATTATTTCTGCTAGCGGTATGTGTGATGCCGGCCGCATTAAACATCATCTGAAATACAATCTTGACAGACCGCAGTGCAGCATCGTGATAACGGGATTTCAAGCGGAAGGAACGTTAGGAAGGCGCCTTGTGGATGGCGTCAAGCAAGTCCGAATATATGGACAGGATGTGCGTGTAAGAGCATCAATTTATACCATCGGCGGACTCTCAGCACACGCGGATCAAGCGGATCTCATCAATTGGCTGAGTCATTTCAAGAAAATGCCCCATAAAATCTATGTAGTGCACGGCGAATCCAGTAATGCGTCGGCTTTAGTTAACGCGATTGAGCAAAAACTGAATTGGCGCGCCAGCGTCCCGGAGCATTTGGCAACAGTCACTTTTTAGCCATTTCATGCCAAACCATAACGCTCATATGCCTTGCACGTGATTGATATCAAGCTGCCATTTGAGCGGATCTTCAACATTTACGATACTATCGGTTCCTTTCGATAAATCCAGAATCTCTATCGGAATATGGGCGTTGGCACGCGTCGAGAAAAAAATTTTAACGATCGGAGTAGTCAAATTTTTCTTCGATTGCTCAATCACTACGCCAAGGCGGCCCGATTTGAGCTTTAGCAGCGTTCCATTGGGATAGATACCAATTGTCCTAACAAAAGCGTGAAAGACGGTTTCGTCAAAATGTCCGTTTTTCCATGATGCCATTTTGTGTATCGACTCGGCAGGCCCCCAAGCTTTTTTATAACATCGGTCCGAGCTAATCGCATCATATACATCACAGACTGCCCCCATCCGTGCAAACAGCGACAAGGCATCGCCCGATAGTTTATCCGGATACCCTTTGCCATCCACCCGTTCGTGATGATGCAAACAAACATCCAAAGCGGATTCACTGACTTGGTAACATGATTTAAGTATTTCAAAACCACGCTGCGGATGTTGCCTGACAACATCAAATTCTTCATCCGTTAGCTTACCGGCTTTGTTCAGCACTTCGTTCGGAATAGCCATTTTGCCGACATCGTGCAGCAATCCGGCTACACCCGCTTGCTTTATCTGTTCATCATCCAATTTAAGTTGTTTTGCAAGCGCCACCATTAGCATGCACACTGCAACCGAATGCAAATAGGTATACTCATCGGCATTCTTCAATCGCACCAAGCTAAGCAATGCATTCGGATTACGCTGTAATGACTGATTGACTTCATCCACCAGCACTGTCGCTTCCTCAATTTCAAATGCGTTGCCCATGCGCGCTTCGTGAAACATACCGGTAACCAATGTTTTGGCTTTACTATGAATTTTCTTGGCAGATTCCAATTCTTCTTCAATGGATACCGATGATACAGAATTCTTTTTGATTTTCTGCGGTTCATCATCTATAGCGGGCTTCACATTACTTTGCGGCTCCGTGACGGTTTGATCGGCAGCGACATCAAGGCCTTTACGGGTATCAATCCAGATTTCATCCAAACCGCAATCAATCAGCTTTTCAAGGTCTTTTGGATTATCCAGCATGAAGGATTTCCTCCAAAACGGATGCTCCAGCCAGTTTCCGCGAATTTCATGGATATACATGCCCAGTCGTACATCTTCAACTTTTATTTTCTTGATCATAGGCTTAAATACAAAAAAATTCTTTAAGTTAGGAAGCGCAGATTATTCCAGCAAATCCTGATGCGCCCGATCATTGGCGCCCGCTTTATCAATCGAGCTTACTCAGTTGCTCCCGCAATTTATCGAGCTTGGCATTAAATGCGGCTAACCGCTCTTTTTCTTGAACAACCACTGCTGCGGGTGCGCGTTCAATAAAGCTGGAATTTGCCAGCTTCGATTGCGCTTTAATTAACTCCTGCTCGGTACGCGTTATTTCTTTATTTAACCGCTCACGTTCGGCTTCGACATCAATTTCAATTTTCAGCATTAAGCGAAATTCACCCACAATGGATACCGGCGCATCCGCATCGGGCAATCCGTCATGCTTGAGTTCAATTTCTGACAATTTAGCCAATGCCGCCAAGTAGGGAGAAAATTCAGTCAGCAATTGCTGATCGCCTGCTGCCAGTAACGGTACTTTTATCGCCGGGGATAAATTCATCTCGCTGCGCAAGGCACGGCATGCATTAATTAAATCCTTCAACACAGCGATGGATTGCATTGCTTCTTCATTGATCCGCGCTGCATTTTTCTTTGGATAGGGTTGACGCATGATGCTTGCTCCCGTTTTCCCAGCCAGCGGCGCAACCTTTTGCCACAGTTCTTCGGTAATGAATGGAATGATTGGGTGTGCAAGCCGCAGCATCGTCTCCAGTACGCGCACCAGAGTGCGGCGCGTCGCCCTTTGCACAGCATCCTGATTGCTGTGCAATTGCACTTTGGCGAATTCAACATACCAATCACAATACTCGTCCCATACTAATTCATAGATTTCACGTGCAACCAGATCAAAACGGTAATTGCCAAGCGCATGCTCGACTGCATGCTCTGCCTGCTGCAATCGACTGATAACCCACCGGTCAGCGGCAGAAAATGTTAAAGCCAGTGTTTCATCCAATCCGCAATCTTTACCCTGGCAATTCATTAATACGTAGCGTGTAGCATTCCACAACTTGTTGCAGAAATTCCGGTAACCTTCACATCGCTGCATATCAAACTTGATGTCGCGCCCATGCGATGCCAAGCTGGCAAAAGTAAAGCGCAGTGCATCGGCGCCAAAAGCCGGAATACCTTCAGGAAAATGTTTACGGGTATTTTTCTCAATGGACTCGGCTTGTTTGGGATTCATTAAGCCTGTCGTCCGCTTGGCTATCAATTCCGGTAGAGTGATTCCGTCTATCAAATCCAGCGGATCGAGCACATTGCCTTTGGACTTGCTCATTTTTTGACCCTCAGCATCACGAATCAGACCGGTGATGTAAACTTCCTTGAAAGGTACTTTACCGGTAAAGTGCAGCGACATCATCACCATACGCGCCACCCAAAAGAAAATGATATCGAAACCGGTAATCAACACCGAAGTGGGCAAAAAAGTTTTCAATTCCGGCGTTTCATCCGGCCAGCCTAATGTTGAAAATGGCCATAACGCCGATGAGAACCAGGTATCCAGTACATCTTCATCTTGTTTCAGATCATTTTTACCGGCAAGTTGTTGCGCTTCTTCCAAGTCATGTGCAACGGTGATATTGCCGTCTTCATCGTACCAAGCAGGAATGCGGTGCCCCCACCACAGTTGACGTGAAATGCACCAATCCTGAATATTTTCCAGCCATTGGTTATAGACATGCGTCCAATTATCGGGTGTGAATGCTATCTCTCCATTTGCGACCACTTCCAGACCACGCTTGGCCATATCCTCCATCGCGACATACCATTGATCGGTCAGCATCGGTTCAATAATGGTATTGGTGCGGTCACCGCGCGGTGCCATCAGCTTATGCGCTTTGGTTTCCACCAGAAAACCTTTTTTCTCTAGATCGGCAACGATTTTTTTCCGGGCATCGAAGCGATCCATTCCTTGATAATCAGTAGGCGCCAGGTCATTGATTTTTCCATCTAGGGTAAAAATATTGATAGGAACCAAATGATGCCGCTGCCCTACTTGATAATCGTTAAAATCGTGCGCCGGTGTGATTTTCACACAACCCGTGCCGAATTCCCGGTCGACATACGTATCGGCAATAATCGGAACGGTGCGCTCGCACAACGGCAATCGCACATGACGGCCGATCAGATGACGGTAACGGGGATCGTCAGGATGAACGGCCACCGCCACGTCTCCAAGCATGGTTTCAGGCCGGGTGGTTGCCACGATCAACGCCTCGGCTTGTGGTAATGCGCTACCGTCCACTTGTTCAAGCGGATAGCGTATGTGCCACAATGAACCACTTTCTTCTGTCGACACTACTTCTAGATCGGAAACCGCGGTTTGTAATACCGGATCCCAGTTAACCAGGCGCTTACCGCGGTAAATCAGTCCTTCACGATAAAGCCGGACAAAAACCTCAGTCACTGCGCGTGACAAAGCGGCATCCATGGTGAAACGCTCACGTGTCCAGTCACAAGAACTACCCAACCGCCGCATTTGTCGTGTAATCGTTGAGCCTGATTCTTCTTTCCACCGCCATACGCGCTGCAGAAATGCTTCCCGGCCCAATTCACGGCGATCGAGATTCTGTTGATCCAACTGGCGTTCCACGACAATCTGCGTGGCGATACCGGCATGATCGGTACCCGGCTGCCACAGTGTATTGTCGCCCAGCATGCGGTGATAACGCGTTAAGGCATCCATCAGAGTGTGCTGAAAGGCATGTCCCATATGCAAAGTTCCCGTCACATTAGGCGGCGGCAACATGATGCAATAAGCAGACTGATCATTTGCAGCGGTTGGCTTGAAATATCCGTTTGATTCCCAAATGGCATACCAATGATCCTCAATGCGCTTGGGATCAAAACTTTTCTCGAGTTCCATGAAATTTATGATTGAATTGAATGATAAAAATAGTAAAAACTATTATAGCGGATGGCTTCTTATCGCGTCCGGCATGAAATTAATCATTTTGCAATTTTTGCAAAGAAGCAATTTGAACCGAATAAGGCTGCCTGCTAGGAGTTTGTTGAACTTAAGCCATTATAGCGAACCATACGTAACTCCAGTGCATTCGCCAGTGCTTTTCTATCGTCCACGCTCATGTCGATTTTCGCATCCTGAAGTGCGGCATCCAGAATTTGTTGTATCGACTTCAGCCGCTTTGGTTGCGGGTGTATTAACGATGGATGAAGTATAACGACTTCGGTTAAAGTCGGTATTTTATCCACCCCCATTTCTACTGCCGTACCGGCAGCACTTACCGAAGTATCGGAAATTGAGTTGACTCTTTGGGCCAAACCACCATGATTCTGATACTTATTCAATAACTTATTGAATTTATCCAATATCTCGGCGTCATTAAAATCTGTCTCGGGGGGGTTATCTTCGTTCATAGCAGAAAAAAATTACTACTACCTTGCTTGTTTATTCATCTAGTTCGTAATGCTGTATTGCATACCCGCCGTTCTTATAAAAACGGTAACGTTCACGAGCGGCGAGCTTATCCTCCTGCGCAACACTTGCGACTTCGATAATTCTCTCGAATTGATCGATGGAGGGTGGAGGTTGATCATGTAAATTCAATAAGATATCAAAACAATCATCCGATTGGATTCGATCGCCCAGTACAATCGGCGTCATACTCATCACTTGTTGCTCAACATCGCTACTGCAATGCGGGATAAAGCTTGTGGCAGAAAATGTCCACAACAGCCGGTCTACTTGTTCAAGTATCGCCTGATCAGGTGCGAAAATCATAACTTTCATTTCCTGTTGCACGGCTTTTGCACAAAGCCGGCAAACAGTTTGAAGCTTATTCGCGCTTCCCGAATAAAAATAAATCTGAGTCATCGAATCTCGATGCTATTCTCGCTATTGTTGAATTTAACTGCTGACTACTCACTCATCACATTATTGGGCAGCTTTAGCTTGCGCAATTAAGTATTGCGTTAGAAGCGGCACGGGGCGTCCGGTCGAGCCTTTCTCCTGCCCCGATTTCCACGCTGTCCCAGCTATATCCAAATGAGCCCAGTGATATTTTTTGGTAAAGCGCGATAGGAAACAAGCAGCAGTGATCGTTCCTGCGGCACGCCCGCCAATATTCGCGATATCCGCAAAATTACTTTTCAATAAGTCCTGGTATTCATCCCATAAGGGTAATTGCCAAACACGGTCGCCAATATGCTCGCCGGCAGACAGCAATTGCGCAGCCAATTCTTCGTCATTACTCATTAAACCCGTTGTAAAATTTCCCAGCGCTATTACACAAGCACCAGTCAAAGTGGCGATATCGATCACAGCCCTCGGTTTATATCGCTCAGCATAAGTCAGGGCATCGCACAAAATTAGCCGCCCTTCCGCGTCGGTATTCAGAATTTCAATAGTTTGACCTGACATACTGGTTATCACATCCCCGGGCTTCGTGGCTTTCCCACTCGGCATATTCTCGGTTGCCGGGATGATGCCTACCACATTGACCGGCAGTTTCATTTCAGCAACGGCATGCAATGTTCCTAACACGCTCGCTGCACCGCTCATGTCAAATTTCATTTCATCCATTTCAGCCGCAGGTTTGATCGAAATGCCGCCCGTATCAAAGGTTACGCCTTTACCTACCAATACAACAGGATCTTCCTTTTTATCGGAACCATGGTATTCCAACACAATCAACTTAGCGGGTTGCTCGCTGCCTTGCGCTACAGCCAATAGCGCACCCATACCCAGTTTCTCCATATCTTTTTCTTCTAAAACGGATACTTTCATTTTATGGGTTTTGGCGAGATCCTTGGCCCGCTTGGCAAGATACGTAGGAGTGCAAATATTGGCTGCAAGATTGCCTAAATCTTTTGTCAAATTCATGCCACTTGCAATAGCCATACCCTGCTGCATGGCAGTTTTGCAAATTGCCAACTCAGCTTGATCACCGATGCACAAAACGACTTTGCGCAAACTGCTTTGATCACTTTCTGGTTTACTTTTCAATTGATTAAACCGATAGCTGCTATTGATCGCAGCTATGACTGTTTGCACAATTTTCCATTCGTTGGTCCGCTGCTTAACGGAATAATCCGATAAATACAATGTCACGTCGGTAGTTGCTGTTTTTTGTAGACTACGCATCACGGTGTTCATGGCAGCTACAAACGACTTTTCATTGAATTCCTGCTCTTTACCGAGACCAATCAATAATATCCGCTTGAATTGAGTCTCCGGTACTTTATGCAATAACAATGATGTATTGGCTTTCCCATCCATATCGCCGAGTGCCACGACATTTTTGATGTAGCCGTTGGTGATCTTGTCCAGAATTTTGGCCGAATCGGATAATTTTCTTGATTCAAAAACACCTACGACAGCGCAAGCCCCACGTTGTTTTTCCGGGGTTCCTATTTTTATTTCAAAATCCACATCACGCTCCTCTTCATCACAATTCGCTTTTTTTAAGCATTGAATTAATCTATTTACGTACCGTTGTATTCTCTAACCATGTTGTATGAAAAAAACCCAGCAATTTTGATTTAAATAAATAGCATAACATTACACTTATCAAAAAAAGACAAATGAACGCCTTTAAATCAAATCACTGTGCAGCCTTTGTAATATAATAGTAAACAATCATTCAATTATTCAATATCATATAAATACCATTCAACCAATAAGGATTGTTAAGTGCTTGATGATAACTTGAAATCACGTCTTAATTTTTGCACGACACTTCCAAGCCTTCCTGCTGTAGCACTGAAAATCATTGAATTAGCCAATGATCCAGACGCCGATATTGGCGCTGTCTGTCAGTATATTTCATTGGATCCTGTTTTGGCGGCAAAATTACTCAAGACCGCGAACGCGCCTCTATATAAGTCCCGTCGAGTCGCAACGAATATCCGCCAAGCGGTAAGTATTCTTGGCACGCATTCGGTTATCGTCATTGCATTGTCATTCACACTGGCCAATTCACTGATGAAAAATTCGGCATCAAACAGTCTGGCTGCTTTCGATAACAATATTTTTTGGCGCCGTTCGATTACTTCCGCTTTGGCTTGCCGGGCACTCGGAGAAAAACTGGGCTTGAGTTTCCTGGATGATTTGTTTCTTGCTGGACTGATACAAGAAATCGGGATATTAGCTTTTTCAGCTATAGTGTCTGAAGAATACAACAAGATCTATTCATCAATTGCCGATCACGATTTATTGCTCAAAACCGAACGCGAGGTATTTGGATCCGGTCACGACGAATTAGGTTATGCCTTACTACAAAAATGGCATATTCCTGATTACATTGCGCTTTCTTGCATTGCCAGCCATAGCCAAGCGGCCCCTAAAGATTTAGGGCCTACGTTACAATCGTGTGTAGCCGTATCCCGCTACCTAGCCGACTATCTTCTTGCTCCCAAAGATAGCGGAAAATTGACCGTCTTGACGAAAGCAGCGCATGACTGGCTTGGAATTGACGACGAGACATTGGTTGACGTCATTAAGCTTATGGAAATAGGATTGAAACCAGTGGAAGAGTTATTCGATATCAAAATTCACAATTCCATAGAAGCTGCTGAAATTATGGCCACAGCGAAAGAATTGCTGATGATGCATAATTTGGCAAGAGCGAAAGAATTGGAAGAAAAATCACAACGCGATGGGTTAACGGGTGCTCACAACCGGATATATTTCGATGAAACGCTCCGACGCGAATTTCATCTTTCCGCGCAATATCATTTACCCTTAACCATCGCAATCATTGATCTCGATCATTTTAAACAGGTCAACGATACGCATGGTCATCTCGCCGGCGATTCGCTGCTGGTAACCGTTGTTAGCGCGATATACGATCAAATTCGCCAGGATGACACCCTGAGCCGTTATGGCGGCGAGGAGTTTGCATTGATCCTGCCCGGTACCACACTTGCTGCTTCAAGAAACATTATCTCCCGTCTGAAAGACGCCATTGCGGCCATTGAATTTAAGCTTGACGATCATTACGCCATTCATATTACCGCCTCCATCGGTGTCGCTTCCAATGAGGAAGGAGCAACTCATTTTCATGCCCCGCTGGATATGGTTAAAGCAGCGGATTCAGCGCTATACACAGCCAAACATGCCGGCCGCAACCGGATTATCGAGTGGCAACCTTAAGAAAACTCTTATCATAATAAAATATCAAACACTTACAGCAAATTCAATCAATGAATCTAATTATTCAAGGACTAGAAATTGCTAACAGCGACTTACGCGCTTTGGCAAAACTCTCACAAGCAAATGGCATTGAACGAATAACTGGCCAAGCTTTCCGTCTAACAAATGCTGAATTTACAAAGGATATCGCCGAATATTGCGATGAAGCGGCACTCGACTTTGCTTATGTCAATCCCGAAACTAAGCTTTCCGATTTCAGGCTCATCGCTATGGATATGGATTCGACGCTCTTAGCGATCGAATCCATAGATGAAATCGCCGATATGCATCACATTAAACCGGAAGTGGCAGACATTACGCAGCAAGCCATGCGAGGTGAAATTAGTTTTGAAGAAAGCCTCACGCGCCGAACCGCGCTTTTGCAAGATCTTCATGTCGATGCGCTGCAACAGGTTTACGATGAACGCGTCATACTCAATCCAGGTGCGGAAAAAATGTTGAGTCAGGCGCAAAAATTTGGACTGAAGACAATGGTCATATCAGGCGGCTTTACATTCTTTACAGAGCGGATTAAAGCGAAGTTGAAGTTCGATTACGCTGCCGCCAATGAACTGGAAATCAAAAATGATCGACTTACCGGAAAGGTCGTAGGGGAAATCATTGGCAGGCAAGGAAAAGCGCAAATCTTGAAACAAGTCCGTGAAGAATTAGGAATTCAACGTGAACACATTATTGCAATTGGAGATGGCGCCAATGACTTGGATATGCTGGCAGAAGCCGGAATTAGCATTGCTTATCATGCAAAGCCTATCGTAAAAAATCATGCAACCTTTTCAATCAATCATGTCGGTTTGGATGGCGTCGTCAACCTATTTAACTGCTCCTGAAAAGTCCCTGCCCGAATTTCTCACCGTACACTTTCTACTACTGCCCCCCCTTATCTTGTAAGCTGAAATGTGTTGGCGCTATTCTACTAGGCTATGCAATCCAGTCTCATGTTAACGATGGAATTGGAGTCTAATAGGATGAGCGAGCGTTACCTAATTTTAGATTTGATTAAGTGGTTCAATACTATTACCAAACTTGGTAACGCTCATTTCTTTCATGTGCCTGATACACCAGACAGAAACCAGTTGATTTAACCCATCTTTTAAATTAACTGTTCAAGTCTATTCATTACTTCGATATCCATGCATGGACATAGTCACTTTCTTGAACCGCATGCACAATATCCGTCCGTCCATCTCCGTTTATATCTCCAGGCAGCCATAATCCATTCGGAATGCTATAACCCGACCACGGACTGAACGTTCCCACTGTAAAGGTTCCATCTCCATTGGATAGCCAGGTATGTACATAGTCGCTT
>CAADGS010000139.1 GCA_900696615.1 uncultured beta proteobacterium | reverse complement strand
TGGCTACAAACTTTCGCAAGGCGAGTTGTCGGGTAAAACGCCGCGTTATTTTTTCGGCAGCGACGGTGTCGACAATCCTGCTGCTTCCGCCGTTGAGGATCATTTATATGGTAGTGGCGGTGATGATTTGCTCAATGGACGCGAAGGCGACGACACCCTCGAAGGCGGCATTGGTAACGATACCTACACTATCAACACCGGAGATGGCGTCGATACGATTTGGGACGCCGATGGTCAAGGGGTGATTCGGTTTGGCACGATGGAAAATCAATGGAGAGTCCGCATGCAGTAGAACTGGTTGTCAGTGGAAATGGAGAGGAAAAGTAGGATTATTAATGGTTTGTATATAAACATATCGATTTAACATATATCAATCCTGTTATTCACCTAAAAATGGATAGATCATCCATAACAATATTTTCACGAACCGATGGGTGCTACGCGTAATGATGGTCCACTTATTCGATACCAAATGAAGGAAATAAACGTATGAAAAAGATTGTTCTGTTGCTCATTGCTTCGGCAATTATTTATGCCTCATTTTTTACTGAAAAAGACAGATTGGATCGGAAAGTCAGGCGCCTTTGTGCGATTGATGGGGGGATTAAGGTTTATGAGACGGTACCACTGCCGCCGGATAAATTTAACAAGTACGGCCAGATCAACTTTTACCGGCCTACTCAAGGGGAGAATACTTTAGGTAAAGATTATTTGTTTAAACGAGAAACTTATTATTACAAACAAGGAAATCCTGATCTATTTCGGTTGCATACTCAGATTTTTCGTCGCTCAGACGGTAAGTTGCTTGGAGAATCAGTGTTTTATAAAAGAGGTGGAGGGGATATCCCTGGTCCATGGCATGGTACAAGCTATATGTGTCCAGAGCTAAGTGTTAAAACTGACATATTGCGCCAAATATTTGTAGTAAACAACGAGGGACAATAAATGAATTCAATCACAGAGTATAACAAGCAGTCAGAACTTGCCTTAGCTTCTTATGCTAATTTGATCCCAGGCGTTGATCCAATTCCTGCATTACAAGATAACTCTGTTGGCATGTCATCCACACAAGCCAATAAATTTGCCGAGAAATGGCAAGTCGTCACCCAATACACTGACGACACCACCGGCCTCTCAGCCACGATATTTGCCGATAAGGTTTCTGGAGAGACTCACCTTGCTGTGCGCGTTACCGAGCTTACCGATATCAGAGACTTTGCGACTGGAGTCTTTGACATCATGCTGTTTGGCAGTACTCAATTGCATCCGCAATATCAAAGCTTTAGAACTAAAGTTACAGAATGGTTGAACGATGGCACGTTACCTTCTACGTGCACTGTCACCGGTCACAGCATGGGTGGTTTTCTGGCAATAGGTCTTGTTGATGATCCGGATTTTGCCGCAAATGTTTCGCATGCTTATCTTTACAATGCGCCGGGACTGGGCGGTTTCGCAGGATCTTTCATCAATACCATGCTTGACTGGATGGGTCTCGCGCCTACCTACGATCAATCCAAAATCAGCAATATCATTGCGGCAACAGGTATTAGTCCCATCGCAGGTTCGGGTTTCGATGCCGCTCCGCCGGTTGATATTTTAATTGAAGACCAAATGGCTTCCGACATCAGCGATCCTCCCTGAGCGCGCAATCACAGCCAGCAAGTGTTAACTGATGCTTTGGCCGTGTACTCGGTTTATTCGCAGCTTGCACCCAATTTGGAGCTTTCGAAACTCAGCACATTGATCGATTCATTCGGTTCGACCAAGGATGTCATCGGAGCATCGAACAGCAAAACGCTGGAAACGGCGCTCGATGCGTTACGCATCGTCAGTTTTAATGGCGAGGACAAGAATCTGCTGGATTCGTCGGTTACGCTCAGTTCAAGCAATCATAGCTTTCGAAACATCAATGATTATTTTGAAGATGTCACTTCCGGTTACAAAATTTCTCAGGACGAATTAACCGTCAATACAACATGTTATTTCTTTGGCGGAGAGGATGCGGACAACCCCGCCGCTTCCGTTGTAGAAGATCATTTATACGGCGGCGGTGATTTGCTCAAAGGACGCGAAGGCGACGACCCCTCGAAGACAGTATGGATAACGACACCTACATTATCGTTACCGGCGATGGCGTCGATACGATTTGGGACGCCTACGGTCAAAGGGTGATTCGGTTTGGCACGGTGGAGGTTAAAGGAAAAACCGGCGTCGAATACATAGCGCCAATACTACGAGAAACGCAAGAAAATCGCGGCGGCAGCGCAAGCCGGATTCTGCTGCCGTCCAGTACGCGATAGCAAATAAGCATCAACAATATTGCAGAAAATATATTAATTCCAATGCTTTCGATGCCGCTAACCCTACTCAGAAAAATGAAATAACAGCGCCGGTGCATTGCGCTGCGCTTAATGACACCTTACTTGCTCGACGCTCATTGAGGAGATGACTGTATGAAAAAGATTGCTTTACTACTGATCGCTGCAGCAATCGTTTATGCCACTTTTTTTACAGAAAAGGATAGGCTGGATCGGGAGGTAAAACGACTGTGTGCGATTGATGGGGGGGTTAAGGTTTATGAGACGGTTAGGTTGCCGGTGGAGAGATTTGATAAGTATGGAAATATAAAAATTGCAACAAAAAGATTTATGAAGTCAACAGATGAGTATTATCTTGATTACGAAAGTATCTTTCTTAAGGAGGGCAATCCAAGGTTGGTTCGAACCACTTTTAAAGTAATTCGATCTAGTGACGGAAAGAGCATAGGGGAATCCATACAGTACAGCAGAAGTGGTGGGGATTTACCCGGCCCTTGGCATGAATCATCGTTTGATTGTCCATCATCTCCGATAAAACTCGAATCTTCAATATTTCTGAAGGTAGAATAAAAATGAATAATCGCTATTTTATACAGTCTGAGTTGGCCCTTGTTGCGTACAGTAATTTGTATCCTGATATGTCTCAAAGTGAATATCTAGCATCATTACAAGACAGTGGTAGAGGTTTATCGCCGTTACAAGCCGATTTGTTCGCATCTACCTATCGCGTAGTCACCCAATACGGAGACACCACCGGCCTCTCAGCAACGGTTTTTGCCGATAAGGTTTCTGGAGATACTCTCCTTGCCGTGCGTGGAACAGAGGCTGATGATATCAGAGATTTTGCCACCGGGATATTTGACATCATGTTATTTGGCAGCACCCAACTGCATCCGCAATACAATAGTCTTAAAGCCAAAGTCACAGAGTGGTTGAGCAATGGCACATTATCTTCAACATTCACCGTGACCGGCCACAGTATGGGTGGTTTTCTGGCAATAGGTCTTGTTGATGATCCGGATTTTGCCGGTAATGTTTCGCATGCTTATCTTTACAATGCGCCGGGACTGGGCGGTTTCGCGGGTTCGTTTGTCAATACGGTACTCGACTGGATGGGGCTTGCGCCAGTATATGATCAATCCAAAATCAGTAATATTATTGCAACTGCAGGCCCAAGCCCGATCGCAGGTTTGGGTTTCGACGCCGCTCCGGCGATTGATATTCTAATTGAAGACCAAATGGCTTCCGACATCAGCGATCCTCCCGGAGCGCGCAATCACAGCCAGCAAGTGTTAACTGATGCTTTGGCCGTGTACTCGGTTTATTCGCAGCTTGCACCCAATTTGGAGCTTTCGAAACTCAGCACATTGATCGATTCATTCGGTTCAACCAAGGATGTCATCGGAGCATCGAACAGCAAAGCGCTGGAAACCGCGCTCGATGCGTTACGCATCGTCATTTTGAATCCCGCGGACGGCAAGATCGCATTGGCTGAGAATCAGAAAACGGAAACGGGTAATCGCGACAAATTCTATGCAAATCTTTATGAGCTTCAAAGCAATACCAAATTTAAAGAATTGGCAGGAAAAGCTCAATTGACTTTGTTATCCGATCTTTCTCCAGGCGATTTCATCGTCAAACTGGAAGGCAATGATCAGCAAGGGATGGCGGCACGTTCCGCGCTGGTTGCGCTGAATCCTTTCATATTGGAAGGAGAAAACCTCGGTTACAGCGTTTTCAACGCAAACGGTGCTTTGGATCGTTTTGATCCGGTATCGGGGAGCGGTGCGTTGACTTCCGCGTACCTAGTCGACCGCATGACGATGCTGATGCGCAAGAACTGGTTCAACATCGAGGATAAAAATCCACTGGACTCGACTGTTACTCTCAGTTCAAGCAATCACCGTTTTCAAAACATCAACGACTTCTTTGAAGACGTCTCGTCTGGCTACAAACTTTCGCAAGGCGAGTTGTCGGGTAAAACGCCGCGTTATTTTTTCGGCAGCGACGGTGTCGACAATCCTGCTGCTTCCGCCGTTGAGGATCATTTATAT
>CAADGS010000138.1 GCA_900696615.1 uncultured beta proteobacterium | reverse complement strand
TCAGAAAAGAAATATTGAGCGCACAAAATTATCAGTCCTACTTTAAGCACATGCCCGAACTTTTTCTATATAGACCAGCCTGGCCATAAAATCAGCTGTTTTTCAACAGGCCGTCTGAACTACTACATTTAAATATTGAGCCGCAGTTTCATTTTTATATGTTGAATTCCTGCCTCCATAAATTCTTTTCCCGATACCTGGAATCCAAATCTTTCATAGAATTGGATAGCTGATACTTGTGCATTTAATTTTACCTGTTGTATTCCAAGGTGTTCTGCTTGTTCCAGTAATTTTTGCATCATGGCAGTGCCAATTCCTTTCCGGCGCCATTCTTTTAGAACTGCCATGCGACCGATATAGCCATTTGGCAATAATCTTACAGTTCCAATAGATTGTTCATCTAAATCTTGCGCAAGTATGTGCATACTTATTGCATCGAACTCATCCCATTCCAAATCTACTGGAACGTGTTGTTCATGAATAAATACTGCTGTTCGGACACTGCGTAAAGCAGTTTCCTCATCTATCCATTTTACGATACGTAAACGATACGAACATTTCATAAACTCGATTCCTTATCAATCGCTATCGAGCTATCAATGAAAGATGCTTATTCAAACGGATGACGCAGTAAAATCGTGTCCTCTCTATCTGGCCCCGTTGAAATCATGTCAATTGGGACTTCACAGATTTCTTCTAAGCGTTTGAGGTACTCCTGAGCTGTTCTGGGTAATTGATTAAACTTTTTAATCCCCGCCGTACATTCTGACCAGCCTGGAACCTCCTCATAAATAGGCTCACAATGACTTAAATCATCCGCACCGACAGGTAATATGCTGCTATTATTGCCATTACTCAATTTGTAGCCTATTCCTAAATTAAGACTTTCCACACCATCCAATACATCGAGTTTGGTAATACATAATCCTGTAACACCATTTATTTGTATAGATCGCTTTAATGCCACTGCGTCAAACCAACCACAGCGGCGTGGGCGACCTGTTGTTGATCCGAATTCATGACCACGATTAGCAAGATGTTTGCCAACTTCATCGTCTAATTCGGTTGGAAAAGGACCCGAACCTACTCGTGTTGTATAGGCCTTGGTAATACCCAGGACATAATGCAGCATCTGTGGACCTACCCCACTCCCTGATGCAGCTGCACCTGCTACACAATTGCTGGATGTTACAAATGGGTATGTACCATGATCAATGTCCAGGAGTGCGCCCTGTGCTCCTTCGAATAATAAATTTTTGCCTGACTTATGTGCATCAAATAGAAGCTGCGGTACATCAGCCATCATAGGTTTGATCCGTTCAGATTGAACCAAGGCTTCATCTAAGGTTTTCTGAAAATCTATGATGGGTAAGTTAAAGTAGTTTTTCAACACAAAATTGTGATAGTCAAGCATTTCACCTAATTTTGCTGCTAAACGGTCGCGATGAAAAAGATCTTGCAGACGTATTGCACGTCGTGCAGCTTTATCTTCATAGGCTGGACCGATGCCCCGTCCTGTTGTGCCAATTTTACTGCCGCCACGTGCTTTTTCCCGGGCATTATCCAACGCAATATGGCAAGGTAAAATTAAAGGACAAGCCTCACTGATTCGCAATCGCGCTCTGACGTCAATGCCGTTTTGTTCAAGCATATCAATTTCATCAAGCAATGCTGCCGGTGAAATAACCACACCATTCCCAATATAACAAATAACACTATCACGTAAAATACCGGATGGAATCAAATGCAGTACAGTTTTTTCATTTCCTATAACTAACGTATGACCGGCATTGTGTCCACCTTGAAAACGCACTACACCTTGCGCATGGTCTGTCAACCAATCAACAACTTTTCCTTTTCCTTCATCACCCCATTGAGTTCCAATGACTACAACATTTTTAGTCATATTTTCAATCTCAAAAAAATACTCTCTGTAAAAAATTAAATTTCTTCAACGACCCATTGCCCATTATGCAATATCAATTGCCTGTCACAATCCAATGATTCATTATTTTGCTGTGGTAATTCCATGATAACGATATGTCCCGCCCCGCGTAATTCTTCAATTTTCGCTTCTAATTCTTTATTTCTTATATGAAAAGGTGCTCGTATTCCTTGCGGATATGCCGTCGGATTTACCAATCTAGTCAATTCTCTCAAATCCATACTAAACCCAGTTGCTGGTCTCGCCCGCCCGAAAGATTTACCGATTTCATCATAACGCCCCCCCAAAGCAACTGCATTTGAATAATCGTCAGAATAAGCAGCAAAAACGATCCCTGTATGATAATGATATCCACGTAAGTCGGCCAAATCGAATGTAATTTGGTTAACAGTCGATTCTAGCTCTTCTGCAATTGTATTAAGCTCATTAAGTGCTTCTTTTATTTCAGGGTAATCTGGTAATCTGCTATCAGCGTCATTCAAAATTTTTTTATCACCATATAGATCTGGCAGCAACATTAATGCTTCGCGAGTTTCAATCGGTAATTTTTTGCAAAGCTCCGTGAGGGTTGAGACATCTTTTGCCTGTAAAGTACTAAATAACTCCGCTTCGAGTTCCCGTGAAATACCAGCATTCCTGATTATTCCACGGAAAACCGCAACATGTCCTAGATCCAGATGAACTTCACGAATACCTGCAACAAATAAGCATTTCAGCATTAATCTTTGGATTTCCAGATCACTTTCCAAACCAAAGTGCCCATATAATTCCGCGCCAATCTGCAATGGCTCTCGTGTTTGTGTTATGGCCGAGGGTACCGTATGCAACACACTATTGACATAACATAAGCGTGTTATTCCGTCAGAATTCAATAAATGCGCATCAATTCTCGCTGCCTGCGGGGTCATATCCGCACGCAAACCTAGCATACGCCCACTTAGCTGATCGATCACTTTAAACATTTTCAAATCCATATCACTACCACTGCCACACAATAGTGATTCCACATACTCTAATAAAGGTGGAATCACCTGTTGATAGCCATGCACCAGGAACAAATCCATAATTTGACGACGCATTAACTCAATCTGCAATGCCTCTAAAGGTAATATGTCTTCGACATATTCTGGAAGTAACCAATTACGCATACTGGAAAGCGATAAATTCGATATTGTAGGAATGAAATTAGATTAACTTACTATAAGTAGCAGCATTAGCCCGACTAGCATCGAAGTTAACCCTATGAAACGTATTTGATTATCATTGATTTCAAGTAATCTTCTAAACATTTCACGCCACGTTTGGGGAGATAAGAAAGGTAGCATACCCTCTAAAATTAGCATCAAAGCAATTGCGATTAGAAAAGTTTCCCACATAAAACGATCACCCCAGCTCAATCAATCTGTGACTGCGTCAAAAAATGAACACGAAAAAAGAGGTTCTGCTGCAATCGTTTAAGTTATAAATGCGATTCTCAGAACCTCTTCATGATAAATTACTGCAAAAGAACTATACAATCACTGAATATTACACCCAATTCATAGCATAATAGTTCGTAACATCAAAATAATAGGCATTACTAAAAAATAAATTACATGCCATTTAATCAACTTTAAGTTTATTTTATTTGCCAATAACTGGATTCTTCAAGTACTTGAAAAAATCAGAGCTTGGTTCAAGAACCATCATATCGTTTTTATTCTTGAATGATTGTTTATAGGCATCCATACTTCTCCAGAAAGCATAAAATTCGGAGTCTTTCTCGAAAGCTGCAGCATAAATTGCTGCTGCTTGACTATCCCCTTCACCCATGGTTTTTTGAGCTTCACGATATGCTTCAGCAAGAATCACCTCTCGCTGCCTGTCAGCATCAGCACGGATTTTTTCAGATTCAGCCGCACCCGTTGAGCGTAATTCATTTGCCACTCTTTTTCGTTCAGCTTCCATACGTCGATATACGGATTCACTCACCTCTTGCGGTAAATCTACACGTTTTAAGCGTACATCCACTACTTCAACCCCAATTGAACGAGCGTCATTATCTGCTTTTTGGCGCATAATCTCCATAATTATATCTCGTTCACCTGAAACTACGTCATGCACCGTACGATTACCAAACTCATCTCGCAAACTAGCATTTATAGTTTGAGCTAAACGTGTTTGTGCAAGGCCTTCATCTCCACGCACACTAATGTAATATTGTTTAACATCAACGATACGCCACTTAACAAATAAATCCACTAAAACGTTTTTCTTTTCTGATGTAATGAAGCGTTCCGGCTCTTCGGTATTCATGGTTAAAATACGCTTTTCAAAATAGCGCACATTTTGTGCTATAGGGATTTTGAAATATAAACCAGGTTCTGTTTTAACATCAATAACTTCACCTAGTTGAAATAATATCGCTTGTTGCCGCTCATCTACGATATAAATTGCCGAGCTTCCCAGAAAAAAAATGACAATTAAGATGCCTGCAAGTACTGATGTAAAACTTTTCATTTATCTAATCTCCCGGTCACGACTACGAAAAGATTCACGTGTTCGAATACTACTATTATCCGGCACTGACTCTTGTGATATAGGTTGTGTTGCTACTGGTGAAGCAGGTACTGATCCTGTCACTTGAATTAATTTATCTAGCGGTAAATACAGTAGATTGTTTCCGCCTTTCTGATCCACCATGATTTTACTTGTATTTGTAAGCACTTGTTGCATCATATCCAAGTACAATCGCTCCCTTGTCACCTTAGGTGCTTTACTATACTCAACTAAAATCTGTTCAAAACGCTTGGCATCACCTTCTGCACTCACGATTACACGTTGCCTGTACCCTTCGGATTCTTGAATTAAACGTGCCGCATTACCGACAGCTCTTGGTATTACGTCATTCGCATAAGCTTGTCCTTCATTTTTTTGCCGTTCCCGGTCTTGTCCAGCTTTTACGGCATCATCGAATGCTGCTTGTACCTGTTCGGGTGGTTGCGCATTTTGCATAGTGACCTTGCTAATCAGAATACCAATTTCATAGCGATCCAATATTTTCTGCATTAGTTGGGTTGCTTTAGCGGCGACTTGCTCACGTCCCTCATACAGGACATAATCCATTTTACTTTTACCAATAACTTGCCTAATTGCTGTTTCTGCGGCTTGAAGTACAGCATCATCAGGATTTCTATTCTTGAAAAGAAAATTCTCCGGATGATTCAAGATATATTGAACTGCAAACTGAATGTCGATGATATTTTCATCATCGGTAAGCATGAGTGATTCTCTCAGCACTTTACTTCTTACATTGTTCCGATAACCAATTTCTACGGTGCGAACCTGACTAACATTCACAATCTCGACCTTCTCAACAGGGTAAGGTAAATGCCAACGCAAGCCCGCAGCGGATGTTTCCACATATTGACCAAAACGTAACACTACGCCACGATGTCCCTCATCAACAATATAAAAACCGCTCCCTAGCCAGACTAATAGCAACAAAACTAATATTAGCGTAATATTACTGCCACGATGTTGAGGTTGACCTTTATCACGTGATCCCTCATCACCGCCACCACTTTTTTTCTGTCCAAACAAACTATTAATCTTTTTATTAACGTTGCGCAGCACATCATCAAGATCTGGTGGACCTGAATCACCTTTATTTTTCCCCCACTGAGGATCATTTAATCCCATAATTTTTATTCCCGTTTTTGTTCGTTTAAAAATCTTTAAACTGCAGTACTATTCCCAACTCTTCTTTGAATATCCATAGATCTTTCATATGACATTTTAGAGTTTTCTGGAATTAGCTCAGTCAGTGCCCGCTTTACAAATTCTATTCCTTCACCTGTTTTTGCACTTAAACGTATGCGCGCTATTTTACCATATTCATCTCGCACACATCCTTCTTCGCTAGAAAGCTGACCAGTAAGATCGATCTTATTCATTATTAAAATTTGCGGAATGGCATCGGCCCCAATTTCTTTTAATGTCTTGTTAACTTCATCTATTTGTTCTTCACGATTTGGGCTACTTGCATCTATCACGTGAAGAAGAATATCAGCTTGAACGGTCTCTTCTAGTGTTGCACAAAATGCAGCTACCAAAGTATGAGGTAAGTCTCGAATAAAACCAACTGTATCTGAAATAACAGCTGATTTACCTGGTTCTAGAAAAAGTTTCCGCGTTGTCGTATCCAGTGTAGCAAATAGTTGATCTGCGGAATAGGATTGCGCACGCGTTAGCTTATTAAATAATGTAGATTTCCCCGCATTTGTATAACCGACTATGGAGACTGACAGCAAATTTGTACGTTGTCTGGATCGCCTTTGTATATTACGTTGACATTGCAAATTCAGAAGCTTTTCTTTAAGTAGCTTAACTCTATTTCTAATCAATCTTCGGTCAGTTTCCAACTGAGTTTCACCCGGACCTCTCAAACCTATACCACCCTTTTGTCTCTCTAAGTGAGTCCAACCTCTAACAAGCCGAGTTGAAAGATGTTCCAGTTGAGCCAATTCTACTTGTAGTTTACCTTCATAACTTCTGGCTCGTTGAGCAAAAATATCCAAAATCAGACTAGTACGATCAATAACACTACAATTCAAACGCGAAGACAAATTACGCTGTTGGGCAGGAGACAGATCATGATTAAATATTACCAGTGAAACTTTATTCTGCGCTACTGCATGCGCTAACTCATCAACTTTACCATTTCCAATATAAGTCGTGGGATCGGGTCGAGAACGCTTTCCTTCAATGATTGCTAAAACACGCAATTTAGCGCTAATAACCAATTGCTGCAATTCCTGTAAACGATCTCTAGGGTTGCCATGACCAAAATCTAAGTTAACTAGGATAGCCGCATTTACCTCTTTTGAAGTGTGCATAGTACCTAAAATATTATTCAGATATTATGCTCATGGTTTTCCACTGCCTCAATCTGAGGCATCGTAACAGCTCTTGCCGGCACTACTGTGGAAATTGCATGCTTATATACCATTTGCGTAACTGAATTTTTCAACAAAACCACATATTGATCAAAAGAATCAATTTGTCCTTGCAATTTGATACCATTTACCAAATATATTGATACTGGAATATGCTCTTTACGTAATAAATTCAGAAATGGATCTTGCAGTAATTGCCCCTTGTTACCCATAGGTAACTCCCTATTTTAATTATTGGTTATCGGAATAGTGACTCTACTTGATTTTCAAACGTAAATCTACATTAGTTTATGCCCGCACCGCAAGGCCTTATAGCAATTTTGATCAATACCGAGGATGCTTGGCAATTCCATTACTATTCTATTGGCATACCAACCATCGGAATAGTGTAAATATTTCCCTGCCACATACAGCAGGGAAAAATGAACTACAACGTTTTGATAATTTTTTGTTTCCTCAATGTCAAAAAAATCATAATAATTGTATTTCCGAAATCAGAAAGGATTGGGCTTCTGAGTACTATTATTGGATGGCGGCAATATTGGCAATGTGAAGCTGGGCTGCTCACCAGTCAGCGTTTTCAAAAAAGCGACAATGCTATCAATTTCTTTTTTATCAAAATCACGATCCAATTGCAACTTACCCATTATTTTTACAGCTTCCTCCAGTGTTGTTACAGCACCGTCATGAAAATATGGATATGTTAATTCAATATTGCGTAGTGTAGGAACTTTAAAAACATTTAAATCAGTATCTTTGCCAGTGACCGCCTTTCTACCTTCGACTTTGCTGGTCGTCTTATAGGGATGGTATACACCAAATTTTTGATATAAAGCCCCACCTACAGCCGGTCCATTATGGCAGCCTGAACAACCGCTGCTCTTGAATAATTCATATCCTTCCTTTTCCTGTTGACTTAATGCTTTTTTATCTCCTTCAAGCCACTTATCGAAACGCGACCCGGGTGTAACCAAGGTTTCCTCAAAAGCGGCAATGGCAGTTGTTACCCGATCAATATCAACTTGATCAGAGCCAAATGCTTTTTGAAAATACGAACGATATTGCGGAATTGACTGCAATATTTCGACTGCCGCTTTATGCGTTGAAGCCATTTCCCCCGGATTCGCTATTGGCCCCCCTGCTTGCTCCTTTAAATCCTTAGCTCGTCCATCCCAAAATTGAGCCAAATTCATACTGGCATTTAAAACAGTCGGTGCATTGATAGGCCCTTGTTGCCACGCATGGCCAATTGAAGTCGGAATATTATCTGTACCTCCCATGCTTAAATTGTGACAAGAATTGCAGGAAATAAAACCAGATTTTGATAAGCGCGGATCGAAAAATAGCATCTTACCCAACTCAACCAACTCGGCATTTTTTACTGCGACAGCTTTAATTGGCTGAATAGGTTCATTAGCTATTACGTTATTTGATATAACAAATGTACCAATCGTCAATAGTGATGTAATTAACGCATGTATTTTCATCGATATTCTCCCCAAATTACGGCTGTAATGGCGCAGCCGAATACGCCTGATGAAACATTCGATAGTGGAAATTTAGAAAAAGGCTAAAATAATCAGCTCAAAAAGACTATGCATTGATAAGCCATCATTATTTTTACGACTAAATTAATCGTTCTCTTCTAACTGACTGGCCATGACAATTTCTTTAGTGCCTTGATTCAAAATATTTTTATCATTGTTTTGATAAGGATCTATTTTCAGCAAACGTGAAAGTTCGGTCAATGCCTGTTTATAGACCTTGCGTTTAAATTCAACAACCGTATCCAATTCAACCCAGTATTGATTCCAACGCCAAGCATCGAATTCGGGATGCGCGCTTCTTCGCAGAGATACATCGCTATCTCTACCAACCAATCGCAGTAAATACCAGATCTGCTTTTGGCCTTTGTAATTTCCGCGCCATTCTCGTCTTATCCACCGCTCAGGCACTTCGTATCGTAACCAATCGCGCGTACGTCCAACAATCTCTACATGATTGGGTCGCAATCCAATTTCTTCCGTTAATTCACGATACATTGCTTGCTCGGGACTCTCACCTAATTTGATGCCACCTTGCGGGAATTGCCAAGAATTCTGTTTAATACGTTTGCCCCAAAAAACCTCGTTCTTTGAATTCAGCAAAATAATTCCAACATTGGGGCGATATCCATTACGGTCAATCATGAAAATTACCTATTTTGACCCATCAAATAACGTAAATTTTTTCATACTTTACGACAGATTAAAAGTATTAATAAAACGAAATGACGTTTTAATTATAACCGCCGCATTAAGCTTGGAAAACAAAATCCTATTTAACGCTCTCTTTTATCTTATTTTGATAAATTCAGCGGCCACCCGCCGCTATTTCAAGGTAAAATCGTCTTTCTTTAGTTTATTGTCGTAATGGAATTTGTTCATGCGTGTCTCGCAATTTTTTATTTCAACTCTCAAAGAAGCACCTTCCGAAGCAGAACTCATTAGTCACAAACTAATGTTGCGTGCTGGATTGATCAAACGTCTGGGCAGTGGATTATATAGTTGGATGCCTCTTGGCTTGCGAATACTTCGCAAAGTTGAAAATATTGTGCGGGAAGAGATGAACAAAAGCGGGGCAATAGAAGTATTGATGCCAGCTATCCAGCCTGCGGAATTATGGCAAGAAACAGGAAGATGGGAAGTGTTTGGACCACAAATGCTAAAAATTAAAGATCGTCACGAACATGATTTTTGTTTCGGCCCTACACATGAAGAGATTATCACCGATATCGCACGCAGAGAAATCAAAAGCTACCGTCAGTTGCCCCTTAATTTTTATCAAATACAAACCAAATTCCGTGATGAAATTCGTCCTCGTTTTGGGGTAATGCGTGCTCGAGAGTTTTTGATGAAAGATGCCTATTCCTTTCATACTGACGAAAATAGCTTGGCGCAAACTTACCAACTCATGTTTGAAACCTACAGCCGTATTTTCACCCGCTTAGGATTGAAATTTCGTGCCGTAGCAGCAGATACTGGTGCAATAGGCGGTAGTGGTTCACATGAATTCCATGTTTTAGCTGAATCGGGAGAAGATGCCATCGCATTCTGTCCGAATTCAGATTATGCCGCCAACATTGAATTGGCGAGCTCGTTGCTTCAAGAACCAAAGCGCGATAACCCAGTTGATGTCATGCAAAAAATCGCTACTCCTAATAAAAAAACCTGCATGGAAGTAGCAGATTTTCTGGGCATTCCGCTGCATAAGACCATAAAAACGCTCGCAGTAAAAACAACCGATAAATTATATTTATTATTATTACGCGGCGATCATCAGCTAAACGAATTGAAAGTCGGGAAAATACCCTTTTTATCCGGATTTCAAATGGCAAGTGAAGCGGATATCCTAAATGAAATAGGAACGGTACCCGGCTATATTGGCCCAGTTGGTCTAAATGCCTGCGTTATCGCAGATCATACAGTTGTAGACATGAGTAACTTTGTTTGTGGCGCAAATGAGGAAGGATATCATCTAACGCATGTAAATTTTAATCGCGATCTTAAAATGCCTGATCATGTTTTTGATATCAGAAATGTGGTTGCAGGTGATCATTCGCCCGATGGAAAGGGAAAACTTGAAATTTGCCGGGGCATTGAAGTGGGTCATATCTTCCAATTGCGAAAAAAATACTCGGAAATCATGAAAGCAAGCTACCTTGATGAGTCTGGTCGTCTGCAATATATGGAAATGGGATGTTATGGTATTGGTATTTCACGTATTGTTGCTGCTGCAATCGAACAGAATCATGATCAACACGGAATTATTTTTCCAGCGGCAATGGCTCCATTTCAGCTTGCAATCGTACCCATTGGCTTACAAAAAAATAGCCAAGTAAAAGATAGTGCAAACAAACTCTACCAACAATTTATCGATGCAGGAATCGAAGTGTTACTGGACGATCGTGAAGAGCGACCCGGTGTGATGTTCGCTGATATGGAGTTAATCGGTATTCCGCATCGCATTGTGGTTGGCGAGCGCGGACTGAAACAAAACATTGTTGAATATCAAGCACGTATGGATCAAAGTTCGCAAGCAGTACCGATTGATGAAATTTTATCATTTATAATCAAAAAATTATGAATAAAATAATTTCTGTAATACTAGCACCAGTGTTTTTTTTCTCCAATTTTGTCCAAGCCAATAGTCAACATTACGAACAGCTTGCTGCCAGCATGCAAACGATTTCTTTTCATGAAAGCAGCGATCAGGCAGTTTCTTATGCGGAATATGCTGCTATGGCTGACAACATTACATGGCTCATCTCTATGAGTCGCCGATTGGAAAAATTCTTTCCCGATCAAATTGAACGAGAAGAATTCTTACGAACTGTTTATTATGAATCAACGCGTGCAGGACTTGATCCACAACTCGTGTTAAGTATTATTCAAATCGAGAGCGGCTTTAAAAAATATGCCATTTCTCATGCAGGTGCACGCGGTTATATGCAAGTCATGCCATTTTGGGTTGATGTGATTGGTCAGCAACATCACAATCTTTTTCACTTGCGCATGAATTTGCGGTATGGCTGCACAATTCTTCGTCACTACCTCGATATTGAAAAAGGTGATTATTTCCGTGCTCTTGGCAGATACAACGGTAGCCTTGGACGAACCACTTATCCTCAACTAGTATTTAACAAATGGCTTACGACTTGGCGATATGATGCATCACTCCCAAATAGTTAGTCGATTTTGCTGACGCTGGGTGTCAGTAGTTGCAAAACACAAACCCTCATCACTCACGTTACTCGTTATTTACATTTGACAAATAAGTTACGGGTGATAACTGTACCGGATTGAGTCAAATATCCAATTGAAGCTGATCGCAAGCTCGAATTAAACTCGCGAATTGCGGCTGACAAAGGCACCACTTCACCTTGCTGATTAAGTATTTGGTATCCACGCGCGCCACATATCTCGCCAGCTTTTTCTAGACAATTGCTATAATTCATTCCGGCGCCACTGCAATTAATATTATGACCCTTCGTTCCATCGGCCAGGAATATTTCTTTGGAAGTCACGCACCCTTGAAGAACAATCAGAGCAAGTAAAATATAAACAAAAAATGCTCGAGACATAGTCATTACCTTTAAATTAGATTAGACAGTAGCTCCGTTGACCGG
>CAADGS010000137.1 GCA_900696615.1 uncultured beta proteobacterium | reverse complement strand
TAGATGATCTTCTGAATGACACAATTTTGACACAAGTAAAAAATTAGAAGATGATAAAATCAATCTAACTCATTGATTTTATGGTGCCGACACCAAGAATCGAACTCGGGACCTTCTGATTACAAATTCTAAAAGGTACAGCTTTACGTTGTTTTAATATTTTTGAATAACCATTAATGTCATTGTTTTGTATTGATTTTATCTATTAAGTTGTTTTAAACTCTTACCCATAGTTTTACGCCTACTGTCTACATAATGTCTACATGGCGTCTACATGAAAGGAAATTGAAACAATGACCAAACCTCAAACACCTCCACAAAAAATTACAAAATCCTATGTAGACAGATTGTCTACACCAGAAACTGGTCAAGCCTTTGTGCGTGATACTGAATTGAAAGGTTTTGCCGTGCGCGTTACCTCATCCGGCGCAAAATCATTTATTTTGGAAAAAAGGATTGATGGCAAAGTGAAGCGATTAACACTTGGCCGTTACCCCGAGTTAACAGTCGAGCAAGCCAGAAAAGAAGCCCATAAATTACTGGGTTATATTGCAATGGGTCGCAATCCCCCTGCCGAAAAGAAATATGAAGCACTGCAAGGCACCACACTTGAACAAGCTTTTAATGATTTCATCGCAGTTAGAAAAAAACTAAAGGCTCGCACCCTTTATGACTATCAACGCATAATGAAGACTGTATTTGCCGATTGGCAGAACAAAGCCATGTTGGAGATTGGCAAAGACATGGTTGCCAAACGTCACAGCAAAATCGGCACTGAACACGGGGAAGCTTATGCCAATCTGTCCATGCGTTTTTTGCGTGCCCTGTTCAATTTCGCCATTGCACAGTATGAAGATGGTAATGGCAATGCTATCTTGCGAGAAAATCCTGTTATCCGACTCACCCAAACCCGTGCCTGGTATCGAGTAGATCGCCGCCAAACTGTTATTAAGCCTCATGAACTCGAACCTTGGTTTAATGCGATCATGAACTTAAAAAATGACCCGATCAGCCAGAATCGTGAAACCATTCGGGATTATTTACTGTTGATACTCTTTACCGGATTAAGACGAGAGGAAGCTGCCAGCATGATCTGGCATAATGTTGACCTACAATCCAAAACCCTGAAAGTAACCGATACCAAAAATCATCTGGATCATACCCTGCCCTTATCTGATTTTCTCTACGACTTGTTACAGCAAAGAAAAAATAGCGCAATCAATGAATATGTATTCCAAAGAGCTAATGGAACCGGATACATTTCCGAACAGCGTAAGCAAATGGCCAAAGTAATCAAGGAATCCGGCATTTCATTCACGATTCATGATTTACGCCGCACCTTCCTGACCGTAGCCGAAAGTCTCGATATCTCAGCCTATGCAGTAAAACGGCTGGCCAATCACAAAATGAGCAATGACATTACTGCCGGATACATTGTTGCCGATGTGGAACGATTACGACAACCCATGCAGAAAATTACCGACTATATTCTCAAGTGTGCTGGTTATAAACGGTCAGCAACAGTAACCGATCTACCAAAAAAGAATTTGCACAACCATGCTTGATATAATACGTCATTGACGGATAGTTGAATTGTGTTTACTATTGTCGAAACTGAAACCTTTGAACGCTTGTGGCCGTATTACTGGACAGACCAGATACATGATGAATTTATAACATTCATCACAGAAAATCCGGAAGCTGGCGATGTAGTCAAAGGCTCAGGCGGCATGCGCAAAGTACGTTGGAGTCGATCAGGCTCTGGAAAATCCAGCGGTGTGCGTGTCATTTATTTTAACCGCCAAGCAAATGGAGAAATTTGGCTGGTTTTCATTTATGCAAAAAATAAGCTGGATTCAATCAGTGCAAAAACCTTAAAGGAAATAAAACATGAAATCGAAAAAACCATTGACTGATCAAGAGTTGGAAGAATGGGAAAACAGCCGGGACTTGGGAGCCGAATTACTCGAATCTGTTCGTCAGATGAAAGCAGGAAAGGGTCGCGTTGTTATGTCTCCTGTCATATCTGCACGTAAAAAATCGGGGCTTTCTCAGGCTGAATTTGCCAAGCTGTTAAACGTATCCGTGCGGACATTGCAGGAATGGGAACAAGGCCGCCGTCAGCCTAGTGGCGCAGCAAAAACACTGATTGCCATTGCCGAGCGTCATCCTAATGTATTGAAGGAAATCGCTGCATAACCATTCATTCCTATTGCCACCGCGAAGCGGCTTGCTCTTGACTGGTTGTCGCCGCCCAAGAAAATATTGACAGAGGGATTGAGGCACTATTGCGTTTGAATCCTTGTTGACTCACACATTAATATACGTTTGTTTTTTTAAGGCTAATCCACAAAACCTTAATCCTTTATACCTAACCGAACTTCGGGCGGTGGCAGCTTGTCAAGTGTGGCAAATGCGCTGCTATAACAAACTTCTCAAGCATGCAGAAAGTCAGCCGTCATTGAGATTATTTTACTCAAAGGATGATTTGTCATGCCTGTAGAAAATAATCCCGACTTCAAAACTGTCTGGCAACTGGCCCATGATTGGGCAGGTGAAAAGTCCGATCAAACCGATCCTACTGCAATTTCGCCCAAGCTATGGATTGCTATTGATCGCTTAATCCGGGCAATAGGCAGCAAGGAAATTTCCGGTCGGTGGAAGGGTCATCGAATCTTTATCGATGACTCGTTCCTCACATTTATTTTTGATTTCAGGCATGCCATAAAATTTTACCGATGGCTCATGCATAACAAATTTAGTAAAGATTATCTGGATAATCTTTATGTAAAACGAAATGAAGTGATTATTTGGTGCGACAAAGTAGCCTTACTTGAACCTCCGCCTTGCTGGTCCCATAAGAAATTAGCAGCTATTGATCATGTGAATAGTGAATTGGTTGATCCTGATGATGAGAATAATAACTGGTACGAAAGAATAACAGAGCGGCGCAGACAACGAGTGGTTTGCATCGAATTGGCTAAACAGCTATGGCAAAAGAATCCAAGCCTGAGTTATGAAGAAATGCAAAGCCATCCCATCATGAAGGAGTTTGGCTATTCGTCTACTTTTTCCACTAAACCATTTAGAAATTTAGTGCGAATTGTTGCGTCAGAACCTGCACAATCACCTGGAGCACCAACAAAATCAAAGGAATAAAAAACGTAATTATTACTAAAAAAATAGATAGGTTTCTATTTTTTTAAGCATCTTTTTTTACGCTATCGCCTGCCGCAACTTGACTTCGTATTCATTAACTCACGGAGTCAATTATGCAAAACTCTTTGCTTACTACTAAACAAGCAGCACAAATCTTAGGCGTCAGCATCGCATTCCTGGAACGAGACCGCTGGGCAGGGGCGCGGGTGCCTTTCGTCAAAATAGGCAGCCGGGCAGTTCGCTATCGCTATAGCGATCTGCTCGCCTATATTGAATCCTGCACTCATTATTCAACCAGCGAGTACTGAGGTGTGTATGCACACGTCAGTACGAAATAGCCAGGAACTGCTGAGTTCCAGTGAAAGCATCGCCGAGGGTATCTTAAGTCTACTCGATGAGCCGGATAGTAGTGATAAACGATGGCGTGCACCGATATTCCGGCAATTGCCCAAACGGTTTGCCGGAATTGTCGCCCATGATTACAAGGAAACCTATATCTTTGAAGGTAGGCAGCAAGCCAATCTCGGGTTGCTCAATACATACGGGCCAATTACCAAGAATAGTATTCCGCTCAATGCCAGTGATGATGATCTGAAAGATTTAGCCAAAAATATCGTCAAGGAAATGCAGCAAATCAGCCGCATCTATCGCAACCTGGAATATGCTGTTTCCAGAATGCTGCATCGCGCGCAAAAATACGAAGTCATCTTACCATCACTAGAAACCCCAAACATTACGATCAAAAGTATCTATACCCGCTTAACCGATGAAATCTGGTGGTTGCAACGATTGCGCAAGATTCATGCGCAAAAGCTGGAACAAGACGCCATCCGTTTAGGGTTGGTGCATAAACGCGCAAGCGCCTACGTCAGCGATGAAACACTGGCAAGACGCAGGGAGCAGAAAAAACGCATTCGTCGCATTCTCGACGGATTATTGGCAACCAATGAACTGGGCCAATGTTTCACGCTCAGTGAACTGGCAGAACTTGGCTTAGCCAATCCACGTATTCGGCGCAGTGAATTGATGGTGCGCATCTTCGGTTTCGAATCTATCGCTAATGAAATTGGTCACATCGGTGAATTTTATACCATCACCTGCCCTTCCCGAATGCATGCCCGGCTTTCCGTGAGCGGACAGCCTAACCCAAAATACGACGGTACTACACCGAAGCAGGCGCAAAAATACTTGAACAAAGTCTGGTCACGAATTCGCGCCAAACTCAAACGGGATCACTTGGATGTATACGGTTTCCGTATCGCTGAACCGCAACATGATGGCACGCCACACTGGCATCTGCTGTTATTCATGACGCCCGAGCAAACCGCAAAATTGAGAGAAATCATGTTGCATTATGCGCTTGAAACCGATGGTAATGAGCCTGGTGCACAAGAACATCGTTTCACCGCTATCACCATTGATAAAAGCAAAGGAACAGCAGTCGGCTATATTGCCAAATACATTTCAAAGAACATTGACGGTTATGGTCTTGAGCATGACGTTGATGGCAACCCCATACAGGAAGCGGCTGAACGGGTGGAAGCCTGGGCATCGACCTGGGGTATCCGGCAATTCCAGCAAATCGGCGGTGCACCCGTTTCAATCTGGCGTGAACTGCGCAGAATCAACAATGCTCCCGAAGGTATTCTGGAACAAGCTCAGCAAGCAGCCGATCAAGGCAAATGGTGGCAATTTATTCAACTAATGGGTGGGGCGACGGCCAAACGCAAAGAAATTCCCATCAAATTAATGAAGATCGACTCCCAAGTACCGGGTAAGTATGGTGACCCGATTGGAAAGAAAATCTGTGGTGTTGAAACCGACACAATCCAATTAATGACACGATTGTATCAATGGCATATTGAGAAGTGTGCAGTGAATACTGAATCAACTGAGCAGCGAAGCGCAAAGCGTCCGCACGGGAGCGGCAGCGACCGCGGGGGCGCATTTGCGGCGCAGCCGCCTTGGAGTTCTGTTAATAACTGTACGGAATGTAATTATAGCTGCTCCTTAATAGTAAGAACGCTGATTGAAAAGAATTCCTGCTTGTAATAACAAAGTTTGAAATTTTCATGTTAAATCTAATAACAAAACCAGCATATCATGATCCATGAAATTGTATGTCGTTATATTTAAAGATGATATGCAGTTGGCAAATAGAATTAAAATCATAATTTTTGCTTCCTTTCCTAGCGTATGATAGATATACATAAACTATATAAAAACTTGCTAACTCAACAATAATGAAATACGAAATTTTGAAAAGGAAGTGAAATTAAAGTAGGCATGCGAATGGAAAATGATGGAGCACCTATGACCAGTATCACCATATGACTAGCAATTCATTTACTGAACTCTTGGATGTAATGAACCGTGATGATCTTGCAGAGGTCGGTGGCAGCCATAACCAGAAGGGTGTCGAATTTCAACGGCACTGGGCAGTTATGCGGATGTTCGAGCTTGAAGCGGCTGGAGTAAAAGATTTCTTGTTCCTTTTTGAAGCAATTCAAGATGTGGCTATTGTAGATTCCAGTACTTCTCCTACAACAATCTGTGTCTATCAAATCAAGAAAAAAGACCGTAAGGAATGGACGTGGACAGACTTAACTGCACTTCATCAACCTAAAGATCCAAATAAGCCTTCAGGTGGCGGAAAAACCAAAGTTAAGCCATTGACTGATATCCAAAACAGCCCAATTGGAAAGCTCTACGCAACGATTCATGCTTTTAAGGAGTTGCAGAGTACTGGGCGATTTGTTTCAAACGCCGGATTTGACCTGCAATTGGCTGATGGCTCGAATGCTGCTACCTCTCTACCGTGTGCACTTTCGGCACTATCCGCTTATCACCTTGATTTACTGTCAAAAGGGCTTGAGACGTTTCACAAAACAGGAACACCAGTACCCGATTTATCACGCATCCATTTAGAGCGTGTATTTTTGTCGGTTGATGATCCTGGAACTTACGTAATCGGACTTGTGCATAAATTTCTTGAACAACGAAGCCTTCGCCATGCTGGCCAGGCCCGTTCCTTGGTAGAGTCGCTTCTGGCTAAAATTGGGCCGCTCGGTGCAAAAACGGCCACTTGTAATACCTTCAAAGATATGAAGAATCAGCGAGGCTATTCGAAGAGTGAGTTCACCGGTGCTTTAGGTATGCTTGAAAGTATGCCTGACCTAAATGAACACCTGGAGACTTGGTTAAACCAACTTACCCAAGAGGGTATGGGATTTATGGAAATAACGGCTATTCGAATTGCGGCTGCGTCGATATTTCGTCGCCAAGTCATGGGTACAAGATCAAGTGATGAAGAAAAGCTAGTGCGGGCTTGCGATGCATGGCTGACCATTCATTCAGATCCAACAGAACTGAGACCTTTTTTTCAGGCAGCTTATGACGATCTTCAAAGTGCACATCCATCTATAAAAAAACATGAGCTACATGCTTACGTTGCACTGAGGGCTATCAAAAAATGCGTGGACCAGACTTAAAGAAACTTGTCAGAAGTCTTAGGACAAAATCTTATGAAAAACTTCCTATTCGAAAACATTTGGATACTCTCGCACAAAGATCAGAGAGCTCGGGCGATTCAGTTCCATGCACACAAGAATTTGGTCGTCGGCAGGAACCACACCGGCAAGTCGAGCCTGATTAAGACGCTTTTCCGCACTTTAGGGGCCAGACCACAAGGTGAGTTGGCACAATGGGATGACAACACGATTTCCGTAGTTGCGTTTCTAATCGACCAAAAAAGGTTCCGCGTTATCCATCAAAATGGCCACCGGGCACTATTTAATGAGTTTGGTGATCTATTAATTGCTACCAGCAATCACGATGAATGGACCGAAGCCTTTGCGAGAGCTGTAGGATTCAACCTTGTTCTCACCGACAAGAAATCAGAAAGCGTACCGGCCGATCCTCGCTGTTTTTTCCTGCCATTTTATATCAACCAAGATGGCAGTTGGCAAGCCAACTGGGATACCTTTTCCGGATTGCAGCAGTATCGGGCACCGATAGGGGCTATTCTCGAATATTTCTCGGGGATAAAGCCTCCACAATATTACGAACTTGATTCAAAGCGAACCCAGTCGCAGAGAGCCCTTGAGGATCTGCAAAAAGAACAACGCTTTCTGGAAAAAGTACGAGAACGATTTGGTAAGTCGGTGTCTTTGTTTGGACCTAAAATTCAACCAGATAATTTCGAACAGGAAATCGCTCGTTTGACTGCTGAGGTAACCGAGTTAAATCGACAACAAGAAAAGTTGAGGGATAATGCCATCCGTGAACAAGAGGTTCTATCCAATATTCAACTCCAAATCCATCTCGCTGTTGATGCTCTAACTACATACGAAAGCGACTCATCATACCTGCGTAACGAGCCGAGAGAAAAATTGACATGTCCGACATGTGGGGCTGAACATGCTGAGTCCTTTTTGGAGTTTCTGAATTACGCAGAGGATGCTCGTGTTCTTCGTGAGCTTGTTGCCCGGTTGCGCGGCGATGCTACTAAGGCAGCAGAGCAATATCGCAAGACACAAACACAACTCCATGCGCTCGAAAGCAATTATCAGCGCGTGACAGACATCTTAGGCATACGAAGAGGTGAACTTAAATTTGGTGATGTTGTAAACAGCATGGGAGCTGAAAGTGCCTTCAGCGCATTTGAGGTCGAAAGTGCAGCACTGAAACTGGACATCGATCAGCGGCTTAGTGAGATTGAAACTCTGACCTCACAGTTGAAAGAACTAACAAACGCCAAACGCTCTAAGGAAATCCTTAAGAGTTTTCGTGAGGCCTACGCTTCTGCATTGATAAGTTTAAACCTTCCTCCGATCGAGACCGACAAACTGAGACTGACAAGTCGTCCCGATCTATCCGGGAGCGGTGGACCTCGTTCAATTCTTGCTTATTATGGAGCACTCTGGCTGACTTGTCTTGGCAAATATGCTTCCTTTTCCATCCCACTAGTCATTGACTCCCCAAATCAGCAGGGTCAAGACGATATCAATCTGCCGAGGGTGCTAAAATTCATCGCCAACGATTTGCCTACTGGCACGCAGATCATTGTTGGCACAGAAATGGAGACAGATTACATTTTCGACAAGAAGATCCTGTGCGATCAGCCATACAAGTTTCTCCAAGACAATGAGTTGATTGAGGTTAGAGAAGTCATTGAACCTTTGGCAAAGATGATGTATGACGAACTTCAACAACGTTCTTAAAAGTTTTGGAGATATAAGGGTTAGGTCTCAACTATTGACAAGTTTGAATGATAAGACACGGAAAAAAAAGAAAAATCTGGTATACAATGTTTTATTCAAACAATAAAAAATGAACATAATAATTCATTGACTTACAGTTGTTAGATTCTGAGAATCAAGATCAAGAAAGGAATTTTTTTAATCATATGAGAGTCAAGAAGATTCAATTAAAGAATGGATATAAACGATTTCACCATTTGACCATTGACTTAGGAAGTGCACCCAAAAGGATTGTTGCTCTTGTCGGTCCGAATGGATGTGGGAAAAGCAGTGTTTTTGATGGAATGTTATTCTTGAATAATGCATATCAGACTCTTGGAGATAAGGGAAATAAAGATCACAACTATCATTCGATGCATAAAACACCAAATTTTAATCATCAAAATGTGGAAATCGAATTTACTAATGGAACATATCAGGCTGTTCACCAAGCAAAGCAACAGGAAGGGAAGGAGAATACAATCTTTTCTTTTAGGAGTCCTTATCGCTACAATAGCAATCTAAAAGTTACGCAATCCAAAGCAACTAAAGCGATTCGCCTGAATAATTATGGGGCAAGTTTGTCATCTGATTTAGATGACAAAATGGAACAGAATTACAGACGGCTATATATTAAATATAGCAATTATCTAAATGAACAAGACCGCAAACCTAGTGAGGCAAAAGATAAGATAATCGGTGATTTAAACAAGGCCATAGAGAATTGCCTTGATTTAAAAGTTACTAGCATTGGCAATATTGAAGCTTCAGAAGGTACTTTATATTTTTGCAAGCCAGATCATCCATCCTCCTTTGAATTTAATGTCTTATCATCTGGAGAAAAAGAAGTCGTAGATATTTTACTAGACTTGTATCTTAGACAAGATGACTTTAATGACACAGTATTTCTTATTGATGAGCCAGAGCTACATATCAACACATCAATACAAAAAAAGCTGCTGTTAGAAATAAACAGGTTAATTGGAGATGACTGCCAAATATGGGTGGCGACTCATAGTATTGGATTTTTAAGAGCATTACAAAATGAACTAAAAGACAAATGTCAAATAATTCATTTTCCTGTCGGATTGAATTTAGCATCTACAGCACAAACAATAGTTCCGACAATAAAAACGCGTGCAAAATGGATCGAAATATTTGAAACAGCTCTTGATGATTTAACCGGACTAGTTAGCCCAAAAAGAATTATTTATTGTGAAGGAAGAGACAAACCTGGCGCTAATGGCGAGGAACGAGGACTGGACGCGAAGATATTTAACAAAATTTTTTCAGAAAAACATCATGATACTATATTTATATCAAGTGGAGGAAATACTGAACTAGATCAGAGAAGCGAAATCGCAATAGCAATTTTGACAAAGGTTTTTTCTGATATTGAGATATTTGTTTTGAAAGATAGAGATATGTCTTCAGGAAAGCAAAATACTGAAAATGACAGACAAGTGTATCTACAAAATAACCCAGATAACCATAGAGTCCTAAAAAGATGGGAGCTAGAAAACTATCTTTTTGATAAAGATGTATTAAAAAATTATTGTCAATCTAATGGTCTTAATTTTGACGAAAATGCATATGATCGGTTGGTAACAGACATTGATAATCAAAATGTAAAAGACGAAATATCAATGATACGAAAAATTTGCGGTATCACTACAAGCATTAACGCAGAGCGCTTTAAGCTAACTCTTTCTGAATATATTAATGATGACTTGAAGGCGTATAAAGAGCTAGAAAGCTGTATATTCAATCGAAAATAAAGTGTGCTAAATATTTCGCCTGCTACTGGCAATTGATTTTTTCACTCAGTAGAGTATATATCTACTTTTTCTAGGTAACAGTGATTTAAAATTTTATAAGTCACTGTTTTGTAAATAGTGGAATATTCTAACTGCCGACCAACGGATCAAAAGTTTATAGTACTCACCTATAATAGAAAACAATTAAGAGTCACCAATACACTCTTTTTGTGTCTACATATTGTCTACACAATATAGGAATATTCTATTTTATTACTTTTAACCTATTGATTTTATGGTGCCGACACCAAGAATCGAACTCGGGACCTTCTGATTACAAATCAGCTGCTCTACCATCTGAGCTATGCCGGCTTAATTTGATAAGATTAATTCTAAAAATTATTTTATTATTCGTAAGTTAGT
>CAADGS010000136.1 GCA_900696615.1 uncultured beta proteobacterium | reverse complement strand
GGTATAGCAGCACAAATTATCACCCGTTACTCGAACCTGACCGATGTAACCTGGAATAACGCAAGCAGAGAAATTCTGAACAACCGCATTGTTCCTTAAGGCTATCACGCATGAAATGATACCTGCAATTTTGAAAATGAATTGCAGGTATTATCGAAAACCCTGTCTCTCTTTCTTTTTTTTTTCAATGAGAAATTTCCCAGGTATTTCTAATATCAATATTCTTAGGTTCGTTCCATGCAAGATGTTGCTTTAGCCATTGAACAATGGATATCCATTGATGTACTTGTCAGCTTGACTGTAGCATCAGTTATTGGTTTTTTGGGTTCTTTGATCGCAATTCCATGGATTCTAATTCGTTTACCTAGTGACTACTTCGATTTACGTATTCCACGTCATTGGATGAAAGACCATCATCCTGTTTTACGAATAATTGGTTTGATTATTAAAAACATGACCGGATTAGTATTTCTATTTGTAGGTTTCTTGATGCTTTTCTTACCGGGACAAGGAATATTAACAATGCTAATAGGAATTTCGTTGTTGGATTTTCCTAATAAACGTAAGTTAGAGGCGAAAATCGTTGGACAGCCGACGGTATTTAACGCAATCAATAAGATGCGCCATAAATTTAATAAACAGCCATTTACACTTAACGCATAGCGAAGTAGAGTAGATGTTATGATATTTGAATTTTATTCATTGCATAGCTCATAGGATTTTTGTCGGTGCTGTCTAACTGCTTGTTATTTTCCCGCAAATCGCAGCTTGTAATACTAATTGCAGTTGTAGCTGTCTTTATAGCATTTGGTGCGTTGTATCGTGCTAGTTCTCAAGGTGATTCATCGGAAACGTACCCCAAAGGTTTTCGCGGTGGTGCCTGTACCATTGAAACTAAAGCGTTAACTATCGGTTATTCCGGCTATTTTCTTCCCGACGATTATGCAGCGCCAACCGATACTATCCGTTCCCCCCACATACCTATCCAGTGTGGAAAAATACCAGGAACTGGTGTGTTGGATATTACAATTGATCTGTTGTATCCGGAAACAGCTCGAGATATTCCATTGGCCTTGCGTATGGTACGGGTTGAGATGATTGATGACAAACGCGAAGAACATGAGGTATTTGCAATACCACCTCGTATTCATCCTGCGGGAGTTGTCACTCAAACTTTAAAATTGAATGAAATCGGGCAATATATATTGTACATCGATGGTACTGAGCTTCAGGTGGAGGTTCCGATAAAGGTTGGCTTTGACTGGAAGGATCACTTTAAAAAAACTTTTTCGACCTTCTTGAAAAAGGATTGATGTCATGCCCGTACACTTTGATTATAGGTATTTATATAGTCCTGCACTAATGAAAGGCTCTAAGCATTTTCTAAAATATCTGATATTAAGTGCCGCTATAACGACAATACACAATCAGGAGAGTTGACATGGACGTTACAGGAATAGCACATTTAGCCACCGCAATGGCCGAAACCAGCACAAATCAGGCAATTAGTATTGCCGTTCTCAAGAAAGCAATCAATATAAGTGCTGAAGGTGCACTCGCGCTAATTCAAGCCATTCCGGACAATACATCGGCGCAGAATCTGCCTTCCCATCTTGGACAAAATATTAATACCACCGCTTAATATTATTTATTTTTGCGGCGAAGATGACACTTCAACAATAGCTTTGCGGTATATATTCAGACAGCGATTGCGCGCAAAGGCATGATCTACAATCGGTTCTGGATAAGCAAGAGTTTGCCAATCGCCTACCCAATTTTGAATATACTCAAAATTTGCATCAAATTTTTTAATTTGCAGAGCCGGATTGAAGATTCTAAAGTAAGGCACTGCATCCACACCGCATCCGGCCACCCATTGCCAGTTACCAACATTGCTTGCCATTTCATAATCTAATAATTTCTTGGCGAAATAAGCTTCCCCCCAGCGCCAATCAATCAACAGATGTTTGCATAGAAAGCTGGCTGTAATCATACGTAAGCGGTTATGCATAAAACCTGTTGCGTTGAGCTGACGCATGCCCGCATCGACCAGTGGGTAACCTGTTGTTCCTTCGCACCAGCGTTTAAATTCGGTTTCATCATTGCGCCATTGAATGCGGTTATATTGCATCTTAAAGCAGCTATGTTGCGTTCGAGGATAATGCCACAAAATTTGACTGAAGAATTCACGCCAGATAAGTTCATTACCAAAGGTATTGCTATAATCGAGCGATTGCTTGAAAATTTGACGGATACTGACAGTGCCAAAGCGTAAATGCGGCCCCAAAAGCGATGTGTGTTGCAGCGCTGGAAAATCTCTGTCGTGCGCATAATGTTGCAACAACTCAATATTTAGCTTGTAAGGAGGAATGGTCATCGCAGAGCGGACAAAACCGATATCGGTCAATGTCAGACTAGGCAACGGCAACTGCTTGACCATATTGGCCAGTTTAGCCGTGGTCGAAAAAGTCAGTGGCGCCGTTTGATTCTGGATCTTTCTCCATTTACGCATGTATGGTGTATAAACCTCATATACGTCACCGTTCTCTTTTAAGATTTCGTTTCTTTCAAATATGACATGATCCTTATAGCTATGAAAAGCTACTGATCGCCCGTGTAACCATTTGCATACAGCATCATCTCGTTTCCGAGCATCCGGTTCGTAGTCATGATTGCAGTAGACTGCAGCAACAGGATATGAATTCAAGATCTGATCGAAGATTTGCAAAGGACTGCCAAAATAAATCGCTAGTGAACTTGAGTAGTTGCATTCGAGTTCGGTACGCAGTGCTAGCAAAGTATCGTGGATAAACGTTACGCGCGCATCATCTGGAGACAATCCTGATAAAATAGCCGGGTCAAAAATGAAAATGGGTAATACCGGTCGGCCTGCCGATAAGGCATGCGCCAGTCCTGCATTGTCATCCAGGCGTAAATCGCGCCTGAACCAGAAAACAGAAAGCGGGATAGACATTTTTCTGCTGATTAATGTGCAGTTTTGGCAAATAAATCATCCAAGGCTGTTGTTAAGTGATCAAATTTAAATTTAAAACCGAATTCCTCTAGCAACCGACTAGGGGCGATGCGATAGCTGTTCAAAGCCAGTGCAGCGGCTTCACCCAATGTGAGTTTAAGAATAAGCGCCGGAACCGAAAAGAAAGCGGGGCGATTGAGTGCCTTGCCCAGCGCGGCTGCAAATTGGCTATATCTGACCGGATTGGGTGATACGGCATTGATGGATCCACGGAAGTGTGTATTTTGCGCAGCTTCAGCGTAAACAGAAACCAAATCGTCAATATGAATCCACGGTAGCCACTGCAGACCATCACCGACAGACCCACCTAATCCCAGCTTGAATACCGGTAATATTTTTTTCAACATGCCACCATCTCCTAGAACGACTCCAGTACGAATACTGACGCGACGGGCGCCGCTGCGCTCAATCCTGGCTGCTTCTTGTTCCCAGTCATGGCAAATGGTTTGCATGAAACTAAGATGATCGGGAACTTGGTAAGATTCATCGTAAAGATCATCGCCTTTACCCGGATAAATGCCGATTGCCGATGCGCAAATGAAAGCTTGTAAGGTTGATGGCGCGGCTGCAACCAATTTACGCGTGCTGAGGATGCGCGAAGCGTACATTTCATGCTTACGCGCATTGGTCCAACGGCCTTCACCTAAATTCTCGCCCATCAGATTGATAATGACTTCGCAATCGTGCAGTGCTTCTGCAGGAACATCTTGCGTAGCATAATCCCAATCAAATGCCGCCACACCAAGCACCTGACTTGCGCGCGCGGCGTTACGACTCACTACCTTAATGGTATGGTGATTTTTTTGTAAGCGCTGTACCAGATGGCGTCCAATAAATCCCGTTGCACCGGTTATGAGTATGTTCATTTTCCTTACCCGATTTGACAATAAAAGATAATTTCAGGATACACCCATTTCTGATTTTTTTCAGTTGAACGCTGAGGGATCGAATGATCGCCTTTGCACTCCTGATGATATATTTTTTTGCTAACTGTGGAGCGGCGATAAGGATGAATAATAAATTTTGTCTCTACACAATTCTTGCTAAGTTTATGGTTGTTAATAGGTCGAATGCGCATTTTGAATTTCTCATAAAATCCAGATATTTCTAGGAATTAAGCTTTAAAACTTCTTTTTTTCCGACAAGAGAAGTTCTACAAATGATCCATAATGATCGCAAAACTTAATTATTCTGATTAGAAGGACATCGCGAATGCCAAATACTCCTGCCATGATCGTGCAAAAAATTTTTTTACTGGCAACAGGGGTACCTGCATCGGTTAAATTACGCGACGAAATCTTGAACGATTATGCGAGTGCTGGCGATTGGCAGACTGTGGCTCAGCAAATCGATGACTATATGAATGTGCAATTACCATTAATGCCTACCGGTGTTAGCGGCATGATGCAAAAGATGGCATCGAATGCGCTAGGGTTAACACTAACTGATAGTGAAGCTGCCGAGGCAGTACAGGATTTATTGGATCATGGTATTGATACATGGTCAAAATTATTTATGTTTGTAATCGGCGAATTAGATGTTGAAAAGCAGCAAGTTTTAGAGCATCGTGCTATTGCAGCAGAAAGCTTTACCAACTCTTTGGCTCGCCTCGGTAAGGATAACGATTATCATAGTTCGGCGATATTCAATGCAGTGCGGGAATGGATACAGGGTGTAGGGCGGTCGAATATTTCAATGGTAGTGGCTCAACAAAGTATTGATGCACTGATTGTCCGTTTTGCCGATGGTACGGTTCATGGCACAGCAATGAGTCCTTATGTCAGTGGCGCTACACTATTTGTCGATGAAAATGATAATGGCGTTTTGGATGCGGATGAGCATCATACTCGAACTGATGAATTCGGAGGATTTTCATTAATCGGAGATGTTTCCGATGGGCGTTATATTGCTGCGGGGGGTATCGATAGCGCAACGGGGAAACCTTTTTCTGAAACACTCATGGCACCTGAAGGCGCCATAGTCATGACGCCGTTGACAGCACTGATAAAAAAGATGTTGCATAATGATCAGGCGCCAGATATTGATACGGCTGAAGAATGGTTATTTAAGGCATTTGAAATTCCCCGTGTTGATATGTCAGTGTTTGATCCGATTGCAACTGGTTTGTATGGACAGTCGAAAGAACAGCAAGTGACTGCAGTCAAAATCCAAGCTGCGATTGCTCAAATCGCTAATTTACTCACTATTACCCGGTCTTTGGTGAGTGATTTTGTGCCCCGGTATTTCAAAATCGACCAATTTACTTTTAATACGTTGCTAGTACATGTCATCGATTCGGTGAGAAACGGTGAACGGTTGGATTTAAGCAATGAATATACGCTTGCAACTCTCATAAAAGATACTGCAATCTTGCTTGGAATCATTGATGAGAAAAGCGCGGTAGATCAGAAAGCAATAGTTGATTTAGTTTCTAAGCAAGCGGCTGAGTTATTGCATGACATGAATTCATTGATTCAACAATCTGTCGATCAATTTTCAAAAGGCGAAATCCTGTCTGCAGCTACTGCTTTCTCGGATATGGTTAAAGTGAAGTCGTTAATTCAAACGAGTGTGATGACGGCGATTATGACCGGTGTATCCGGTGGTAATTTGCAATCCATCGTTAAACAATTTACCAGCAATCAATTGTTGGCCTCGCTTGATAAAATAAATACAGGTTTCCTGGATAAACAAACGCCGGTTAACGACGGATCGGCATTGACCAATCCTGCTGTTTCCTCAGGAAACAGTCACGCGCCCAAAGCCCGTAGTGAATTTTTCCTTAATTTTGATGGCACGGATGATTATATTCAAATCGGCAACGATCCCAATCTCGAAATGACTGCAACGATGACAATGGAAGCATGGATCAAGCCGGATAGTTCGAGTAATGCGAATCAAATGATTATTAATAAAGAAGGAGAATATGAAGTTGGCTTATTTCCGGATGGAACGGTTCGATGGGCATTTAAAAATACTAACCCCGGCTGGGACTGGCACAATACCGGCCATGTAGTTGCAATCGATGAATGGACTCATGTTGCTGTTTCGTATGACAACGGTATCGTCAAGACTTATATCGATGGTGTGCTAGTCCACACCTATAACGGTTCCGGTCTGATTGGCGATGCCCATGCAGCACTTGATGACTTTCGAATTGGCGGGCGCTCGAATAATCCCCCGGGAAAGTATTTCGATGGTTCGATTGCGGAGGTGCGAATATGGAATATAGTTCGAACCGGAGCGGAAATTGCTGCAAATTATGATCAAAAGTTATCGGGTACCGAGAGCGGTTTGGTAGGTAATTGGAGATTAACCGAAGGAACAGGCTCTGTGGTTAATGACATGTCATCATTGGGTATCGATGGAACACGAGGTGGCGGCGTAACAGCGCAACAGCCAAACTGGGATGAGTATTCGGTATTAGAGGATGGTAGTCTTTCAGTACCCGCTTTTTTGGGAATATTAAGTAATGATTCCGATGATATTGGGCATACTTTGACAACAATTTTATTGTCTGGGACTAAGCATGGCGCGCTTGATTTAAATTCAGATGGATCGTTTACTTACGTTCCAGATGCAAATTTTGCCGGGACCGATAGCTTTACCTATAAAGCTTACGACGGAATCAGAAATGGAAATTTTGATATCGTCACTATAAGTGTCACGAATGTGAACGATGACCCCATAATCTCTTCTGCTGGGGGTTCTGATACCGCCAACCTTGCCATTAACGAAAATTCTACATCGGTGACAACGGTAACCGCTACCGATTCGGATACTGGCAATACACTCTTTTACAGTATTAGCGGTGGAAACGATCAAACTCTATTCGATATAGATTCCGCTAGCGGTGTTCTGAGCTTCGCAAGTGCTCCGGATTTTGAAACGCCAATCGATGCCGACACTGACAATATTTATGAAGTATCTATTGAAGTTAGCGATGGACAGGGTGGTATCGATACTCAAGATCTTTCAGTCACCGTTAACGATATTTTTGGATTCTAAAACCACTGAATAAATTCAGAATAGGGCGGTGGTAGCTAAGATGCTACGCAGGAATCCTGATTATTCTTCGCAACTTTAAGTGCGACAATTTGCCGCATTGTCAGGCAAAACCATATCGCTGAAAATCCCTCCGGTTTAGTAAAACCAATTTTTAATTTTTTTTTACAAATAATGGTGCGACTGTTCTGATGTCGATAAATGTGGACATCAGCTTTTCATGTTGCTTAGATAATGATGATCTAGTGATCTAAGGCTGCATTCTCGCTATGAAAAAGAAAGATGTTACTGAAACAAACAATATCTTGCCGCAATTAAGGCTCAAAAAGACGGTAATCTATCGGGATAAAAAACTATCGCTGTTAACTGCCATTATTTCGCATAACCGACTTAAATATCATAGTAAAAACAATAGATTATTCTTGCCGTATATCGATGATGTTATGCGTCGAGCGAGCAAAGGGAACTCAATCAATTGTGAAACGCTACCTGTAACTCCTGTCGATCACCCGTTGCAAACGAGATATGCCGAGTTATTACAGCAAAACCAAGCACTACGCGAGAACATGTTATGTTTGGAAGAGTTATTCAAGCATTATCAAAGCCTTTACCATTTCGCGCCTGTCGGCTATTTAACCCTATCCATGGAAGGTGAAATTACCGAAATAAACCGAAGTGCGCTTCATTTTCTAGACACAAAGCATAAGGACTTAATCGGCCATTCATTTATGGAATTTCTTGATCCTGAATGTCAGCCTTTGTGGATTCGTCATTTTAATCAAGCGAAAGTAGTCAGTCAGATTCACGGTTGCGAGCTGCCATTTTATCGTCGGCATGGAAAAATCGATTTTATTCGCCTTGATTGTCGGCGTTGGCATGATGGCACTGGGAATGGCTGGATGCGAATAACAATGACCGATGTCACAAAACGTAAACAAGCAGAAGAAGCACTGCGAAGTGCTGCTATTGCATTTGAAACGAAAGAAGGCGTCATGATCACGGATGCCGATAAGAAAATTGTAAAAATCAATAAGTCGTTTACTCGTTTAACCGGTTATAGCGCTGAAGACGCCATCGGTAACAGCCCTTCTTTTTTGCAGTCCGGTCAGCATAGACTGGAACATTATGAAAAGATCTGGAAAGGCATAAACAAGCAAGGATATTGGCAAGGAGAAATATGGGATAGGCATAAAAACGGAAAACTCATTCCCATTTTACTGACCATTAGTAAAGTAACCAATAAGGCAAGACAAGTCACTCATTATGTCGGCAATTTTGTTGACATAACCATGCAGAAACAAACTGAAAAACGAATGCTGGAAGACTCTAGTAACCTGGAGCGTCAATTGACTAAGGCCGCAGAAAAATTGGTTTTGTGTGAAGAAGAAATTACGGAAGCGAATAGGGCGTTAGATTATTTGTTCAAGCATCAGGAAAAAAATAGAGCCAATGCCCAACTCGCGCTAAGCAATGAAATGGATAACCATATTCATCCTTTGCTAAAAAAACTGAAAACGGCTAACAAAGGGCGTAGGCAGTCGATTAAGCTATTAAAAATCCTGGAATCGGGGTTGATGGAATTGACGCGGACGTATGGCAGTGTTAATTCATTTACTTTGTTTCAGAAGTTGTCACCGGCGGAGACCCAAGTTGCGGCCATGATAAAATCCGGTCAATCGACTAAAATAATCGCGGCTGCATTAAGTGTCTCGCCTGGGACAGTCAACAATCATCGTAAGCAAATTCGCAAGAAGCTAGGATTGGATAGCAGATCGACTAATCTTCGCAGTTTCTTGCAGTCACTCGAAGCCTGAAATATTACCAAAGCAAGCGATTACTCACTTTTCAAAGCTGAAATACGATTTGGAATCAGAGACGAGAAGCACCAATCCCTGCCGAATCGATATTCGACAGGGATTACAGCGCATGCAGATTACTTTTTACACTTTTTCAGATTATTGTCACAAGTTCAAAGCAATTAATAATCAATGATTTTGTCGGCGCGCAACAACGTTTTTGCGACAGAATCATGATTACCCATGGTTGCGCCTGGACGTAAATCACTTGCAGTAATGCCTGCGTCAGCAGCACAACCAGGGCAAACCAAAACTTTTCCGCCCGTGTTAACGAATTCATCAAATTCGTCTGCAATATTATTACCAGCCCAAGTCAGATTCTCCCATGGAATTCTGCTGTCAGCCAAGCGAACACCTTCGCGATCAAGAAATAACGTAACTTTGGCGCGATGTTGCAACAGATTGGTACCAATCCTGAGCGCCATGTGTGCAGAATGCAAATCGTTGGTTGCTTGCCCTAGATGCACCACAATATTTTGGGCTTTGCTCTTATCTGGCCCATCTTCAGCGTGACTGGCTGTGATCTGGCCCAGGGTGAGCACTAACATTGCAACGATAAGAGTTACCCAAGATCGTAAAACATTTGATTTCATCATAATATCCTCATTATTCTTAAAAATTTTAATGTAAAAATGATTGTTATCCCTGTTAAAGTGCAGTAAAGAAATAACCATGCACGATAGAGATAATCCCTTGCCGGCAATGGTTAGGCAATAATGCAAAGTGGACAAAATATGGACATAAAATTAATGTCCGTTGTATCAATTTTCCGAGAAAAGACAGAAATGGATTAGCCTGGAGGACAATCCGTTTTACCCTATCCTTTGAAATAAAAATGAGATTGAATAGAAGCTGAGTTTCAGAAATGAAACATGATTTAATAGCTATTTTTGAGCTGAAGAGGTTTGAATGTTTGCAGCCCACTGACGTCCCAATTTTCGTAAAGGCGCTTCAACGACAATATGCGCAAGGGTAGCTATCAGCAAGGTGCATACGAAGCAGATTACTGCGAAGGAGATGTCCGAAATGTGGCTCGATAATTTTTGGAGAGCAACGGGCATGGCATTGTGAAACAGATAGATACCATAACTCAAATTACCAAGGATGATAGAACACTGCCTAAGCCACTGGGGACATTGTTTGATCAATCCTATCCATCCGCACAGTATTATGCTGTACGTCAGTGCGGCGAACAAACCCATATTGCCGCGGAGTATGGGATCAGAAGCGATTGCATCGTCACCTCGCGACGAGAAAATCTGTGCAAGGGTTATCCAGAAAATAAATCCGACCAATAACAGGATTAGGCGCAAGGATAAGTTCCTCGATTGTGTAATGACTCGCCAAACAATTGCTCCTAATAAAAATTCGATGAGCATTCCGGGCAAATGAATGGCCAGTATTGTCCAGAAATTAATTTCTCCTGGATTGGCCGGAGACAAGAACGCAATGACTAAATGTGCGATCAGTGCGATGGGGAAAATGATGGCATCGTGCCGGATTCGATTGACAATGAGCAGCCACAAAGGCAGGAAGAGGTAAAATTCAACTTCAGGAGGCAAACTCCAGAAAGCAGGATTGTAATAAAAAGCGATTGCTTTTGATTCCAGGGTATGCAGAAAAAACAGATGTGCCGCAATATGCTCGATTGCAAGGTTCTGATAAAGATGCAAAGCGATGTAAGCGAATAACGCCGCCAAGTAAAGCGGATAAATGCGGAATATGCGGCGTATCATAAAAGGCACGACGGCGAATTGTTTGCCAAATAGATAAGGTGCAAATACAAATCCACTGATTACAAAAAACAAATCGACGCCGGAGAAGAAAAATTTCATCAGACCAGGCTCGATACCCGCTAACGGATAATAGTGCGCAAATACCACCATCAGCGCTGCTATGCCGCGAAGCAACTCTATCGACCATTCGTGCTGAGAATTTTGATATTGCAAGTCATGTCCTCTGGAGTGATTGAAAATAGTGCTGGCACACTATTACTATTTACGATATTTTTTCAGTTAAGTTGCGGCATGATCATAGCAGTCATACTGACGGTATCAAATTAAAATCGATCAATGAATTCTTTGCCAGTCATTACTTGGGAATTAAGCGAGACAGTCCAGCACGCCGATATTTTCTCCGGATTGTCATCCGAGTTTGAGATAGAAATCAAGCCAGCCATATCATCTACACTGCGATTTTACGATGATTTTGACGCGCATCTTTGGCAAGCGAATTATTTGCTTTGCAATGTGGATAAGCAGAAATTCCAACTTATCGCCCATTCCGGTTGTATCGATACGGTGAGCGCACCAGGCGATGCCAGGTTTTGGTGGGAATTTCGGGAAAGTGAAGTTAAAGCCAAATTGCAAAAATTAATCGGTTTGCGTGCAATATTACCGGTCGCAACCTTACGATTGCTTGAGACTGACTTTTCGCTGCGCGACAGCGATCAAAAAATAGTCTTGAAAGGGCGCCTAACACAATCGATGAATGGCGATCAACCAACTCGTTATTGTACTCTCCGGGCGCTGCGCGGCTATTCAAAATTTCATACCAGAGCGGCGCAAATACTTGAGCCTTTTATTAAGTCAAAGATTAAGGATTTTGGGCTGAAGTTCTTGTTAGAAGCTCAAGATCTTGAAGTTTTCAAATCGAAACAAGGCAACTCGGATCTTTCTTTGACTGCGACTATGCAAGCGGAACCGGCGGTACGATCTATAGCACTTGCAATGCTTGATCGGGCAGAACGTCAAGTAAGAGGTGTCATTGCGGACACTGATACGGAATTTTTGCATCAATTTCGAGTGAATGTACGCAAACTAAGATCGTTAATCAGTTTGTTAAAAAAAACGCTGCCAATAACATTGATTGATAAGCTGAAGCCTAAATTTTCCTTAATTGCAGGTAAAACAAACAAGTTACGCGATTTGGATGTATTGATATTGGCTCAAGAAAGCTACCGTATGATGCTCCCAGCAAATTTTGAAAGCGGATTAAATAGGTTATACGGCTTAATTGAGAAGCAGCGTAAACAGGAAAAAAACAAAGTGACTAGGTATTTGTCTTCTAAAAAATACAAGGCCACTATTGCTGGTTGTGCCGCGGAATTCTCGCTGAATTCTGTTTTTGAGACCGCTATGGCATCAAAATCAATAGCACGCGTTGTGAAGAAATTAATATTAAAGCGTTATCATAAAATGCTGGCGATGTGCCAGGAGATTAGCTATCAGTCACCCGATGAAAACATTCACGCGTTACGTATTGAGTTTAAAAAACTGCGTTATTTGATCGAATTTTTTGTGGATTTGCTGCCAAAAAAACGTATTGTAAAAATAGTTGGCGAAATTAAAAAAATACAAACAATATTGGGTGACTATAATGATTATGGTGTGCAAATTGGAATCTTAAACGGTTACGTTGACGACGCCCTGGTTGATATGTCCAACTCTTTGAGCGGCTTGATAGCCATTTTGCACCAAAAGAAAATAGAGAAGCGCTCGAAAGTTGAGAGCGCGATCTCTGATTTTTTTACAGAAAATATGACCAATGAATTTAATTTGGTATTTGGGATTAGAAAAACAAAGGGTTTGGGATGAGAGTGATCGCTTCTTACAGTATGAAAGGTGGGGTCGGAAAAACGGCTACGTCGGTCAATCTTGCTTATTGGGCTGCCAAATCCGGATCAAAAACACTACTCATTGACCTGGATTCTCAAGGTGCTTCATCCTATTACTTCAGAGTCAGGCCATCCACAAAAAAATGGGCTAAGCGTTTTTTTAAAGCCTACGAAAATTTGGTTACACACATTAAGGCAAGCGATTTTGAGAATCTGGATGTTATCCCGGCACATTTGAGTTTCCGTAACTTCGATTCATTACTGGCGGGCTTTAAGAAACGCAAAAATCGATTGAGACGCGTATTGAAAGGTTTTGATAAGGAGTATGACCTGGTGGTATTGGATTGTCCACCGTCGATTAGTCATCTATCCGAGTCCATATTTATTGCATCCGATGTGGTACTGGTACCCGTTATACCCACCACGCTTTCAGAACGTACTTTTGAGCAATTGATGATTTTTTTCAAGGAAAATGACTATCCACAAAATAAGATTGTTCCTTTCTTTTCTATGGTTCAAAACCAAAAGTCGCTGCATAAGGAAACCATGCGTGCGATGTCTGCACGATATAAAATATTTTTGAAAACAGCTATTCCTTACTCATCAGACATCGAGAAAATGGGTATACACAAAGCGCCTGTCGATGTTTTTGCCAAGTCAAAACAAGCTAATCACGCCTATCGCCAACTTTGGGAAGAAGTATCGAAAATAGAATGTATGGCAATCAGAAACCTCAATTCGTAAAAGAAAATGGTGGGGCTACCAAATGGTGTATTCTATTCTAGAAATTTTGGATGATAAGAGCGCTTGTTCGCAGACCGGAAAATGGCTAGCACTGCCAGATCCTCAATTATTGTTCCATTCTGAGTTTTTACCGGTTTCCTGAATGCGGATGAAAATTTTCTTTTTCCGAGAGAACTACCGTTCACCAATGAAGGCGTCGTAGCAACGATATTTTCTTTTTTTGGTGAGATTGCATACGATGAAGGATGTCGTTTAAGGATTGGATGGCCTCGATGATATGCGATCCTTTATTCAACATGACACATTCCGCGCGTACTCCCATCGCCGCATCGGTAATTTCAGCACGGCTAGGTTTGCCTCGCTTAGACAAGCCTTCCAGTACCTGGGTAGCCCATATCACGGGTAAACGTGCTGCCTC
>CAADGS010000135.1 GCA_900696615.1 uncultured beta proteobacterium | reverse complement strand
TTCTTTCCACTGACACTTCACGGCGCACATTCTTATTCTCGCAAAAGGCTAGAAGGCTATATTCTTTATAAATCTCCACAAGGCTGGATAACCAAAAGCCCGCAATTTAACATCGATACTTCGACTCAATCACATTGGGAATGGTCGCGCTTGTAACGCGTTTCTAAATTACTTCATTACCACCGGAAAAATGAGGCAGTCTTAACGCTACAAGTGAATACTGCGCCCCCCGTCTACGGCGATAATCTGACCGGTAATATAGGGGGCATCAGAGATTAAAAACTGAGCGGTTTTAGCGACATCATCCGGTTCGCCACAACGTTTAAGCAAGGTGCTGGCAATAATCTGCTGACGTGCCGCTTCATCGCTCCATTCGCCGTCTTCCGGCCATAAAATTGGTCCCGGTGACACACCATTGACCCGTACTTCAGGTGCCATTTCCACAGCCAGTGACTTAGTCAGCGATAGCAATCCACCCTTAGCGGCATTGTAAATCACATAATTTTTCAACGGCCGTTCGGTATGAATATCTACAATATTCACAACGCAACCACGCTGCCGCTTCAAATAAGGAGCTGCTGCCTGGGCTAGAAACAAAGGCGCCCGAAGATTACTGCCGACAAGGTCATGCCAATCTTCCAGTGTAAATTGCTGCAACAACGTTGGAAAAAAGCTTGAAGCATTATTAATCAACACATCCAGTTGACCGAAGCGCTGCACTGCTTTTTCAATTAAATCAGGCAATAATTCTGTATCAAGCAAATCACCTTGCACCAAAGCCACCGAATCAGAACGTCTTTTATTTAATTCATTTTGTAATAGCTTGGCTTCATTGAGCGACGACCGGTAATGCACAATCAAACGAGCGCCCTGCGCATGCAATCTGCGGCAAATGGCTGCGCCCACACGTTTTGCTCCGCCTGTAATTAATATTACTTTCTCTTGCACACGCGCCTCCGTCAAAGTACTGCTAAACTACAACCTGCTTTATTACGATTTTTGCAATTTACCACAAACAATCACTATTATGTTTTCATCAGCAATCCTGCCGCCAGCTAGCGAAATAGCGCTAAAACACAGCCATTCTTTACAGATCTTGATTCGGGATAACATTCTTGCTGCGGGTGGTTGGATTTCATTTGAACAATTTATGAATTTGGCGCTCTATGCGCCTGGAATGGGTTACTACAATAGCGGTGCAACCAAGCTGGGCAGTGCGGGCGATTTTGTGACGGCGCCTGAAATTTCTTCGCTGTTTGGCCGCACTTTGGCACAGCAAGTGGCACAAGTTTCCATGGAAACGAATCCTGCCGACATGCTTGAATTCGGAGCCGGAACCGGAAAACTCGCGCTGGATCTGTTGCTTGAGCTGGAGAAATTGGATGCTTTACCAAGAAAATATTTGATTCTTGAAGTTAGCGCAGAACTGCGCCAACGGCAGCAAATACTACTCAATAATCAGGTGCCGCATCTCATGCATTTAATTGAATGGCTGCAACAATTACCCGAGGAATTCACCGGAGTTATGTTAGGTAATGAAGTATTGGATGCTATGCCGGTTCATATTGTTAATTGGCAAGGTACCACCCCGCTCGAACGCGGAGTAGTCTGGCAAAACGATCGGTTTGCATGGCAGGATCGCCCCATTCAGGATGCGGAGTTACGCTCTATCGCTCAGCAGCTAACATTGCAAATTAACCCCAACAATGACAACAATTACTCTTACGTCAGTGAAATCAATCTCGCAGCGGATCATTTTATTCGAAGTTTGGCAAATGGCTTACAACAGGGCATCATTTTATTGGTCGATTATGGTTTTGGCCGCACGGAATATTACCACCCTCAGCGCAACCGAGGTACGCTAATGTGTCACTATCGTCACCATGCGCATGGCGATCCATTTTATCTTCCAGGATTACAAGACATAACCAGTCACGTTGACTTTAGCGCTGTTTCATCAGCCGCCGAAAATTCCGCATTAACGCTTCTGGGTTATACCACTCAAGCACATTTTCTGATCAATTGCGACATCACGGGAATTCTGGCACAAACTCCCGTGGAAAATACGGCTCACTACTTACAACAAACCAATCAACTACAAAGACTGGTAAGCCCCGCTGAAATGGGAGAACTTTTTAAGGTCATCGCATTTGGCAAAAATTTTTTCAACCCGTTAATTGGATTTAAAGGCGGAGATATGAGCCGTTTGTTATAAATAAATTAACAAAATTATTGCATCAGCTTCAACTTTAAGTCCATGTTGAGATAGAATAATCCCGTATGTCTAATTTTCTTGATCCTAACCAAATTATCCGTCCCGAAATTCTCGCGCTTTCAGCCTATCATGTACAACCTGCCACAGGCATGATCAAGCTTGATGCCATGGAAAATCCTTACCCTTTGCCGCCGGCTTTGCGCGATGAAATTGCGCAATTAACGGTGCAGGCGCCTCTCAATCGTTATCCTGATGCCAGTGCCGCTTCGCTAAAAAAAGCGTTGCACTTTGCATTGGGAATTTCTGATGAGATGGATATTTTACTTGGCAACGGTTCAGACGAGATTATTCAAATAATTGCTATGGCCGTTGCCAAACCCGATGCAGTCTTATTGAGTGTGGAGCCTGCTTTTGTAATGTTCCGGATGATCGCAACCTTTGCAAACATCCGGTATGTTGGCATCCCGCTGTCAAAAGACTTCAGGCTTGATCAAGATGCCATGCTGACTGCAATCGAAAAATATAAACCGGCTGTTATATTCTTGGCCTACCCTAACAATCCAACGGGCAATTTGTTTGATGTTGATGTAATTATGAAAATCATCGAGGTGACTTCCGGCATTGTAATCATCGATGAAGCATATCATGCCTTTGCAAACGCGAGCTTAATGAGCAAGTTAGCGCACTATCCCAATTTATTATTAATGCGTACTCTATCCAAACTGGGTCTTGCGGGTTTAAGATTAGGATTATTGGCTGGCCGTCGTGAATGGTTAACGCACTTTGAAAAGATGCGTTTACCTTATAATGTTGGCATAATGACGCAATTAATCGCAGAAAAAGTATTAGACCATACGGATGTATTATTGGAGCAAGCAGAAGCTATTAAGTCTGAGCGCGCGAAAATGTATAAGTTTCTTAGCACAATCAATAAAATAGAATTGTTTCCTTCGGACGCAAATTTTATTCTTTTTCGTATTCCTGCTGCCAGCGAAGTTTTTTTAGCACTTAAGCAGCGGCAAATATTAATAAAAAATCTTGATGGCACGCACCCGCTATTGGAAAATTGTCTACGTGTAACAGTAGGCACACCGGATGAAAACACTCAATTTTGTTCAGCATTGCATACCATAGTATGTGACACGGTATAAGTCCTCTTTCAAATTCCTGTAATTATCTACAATTAATCTATGCGCCATGCACAGGTAACTAGAAATACCCTAGAAACTCAAATTAGCATCAATCTCAATCTGGATGGGACGGGTAAATCCGTTTTAGCTTCAGGCGTGCCTTTTTTAGATCATATGCTTGATCAAATTGCTCGCCACGGTATGATCGATATGGAGATTTCGGCACAAGGTGACTTACACATCGATGCGCATCATACCGTCGAAGATATTGGCATTACCCTTGGTCAAGCTTTTGCAAAAGCTGTAGGCGATAAAAAAGGGTTGCGCCGATACGGGCATGCATACGTTCCGCTTGATGAAGCCTTATCACGCGTCGTCATAGATTTGTCAGGGCGTCCGGGTCTCGCATTCAATGTCGACTTTACCCGGGCACGAATCGGTGATTTTGATGTAGATTTGATACATGAATTTTTCCAGGGATTCACCAATCACGCTCTAGTAACCCTGCATGTAGACAATCTAGCAGGCAGGAATGCACATCATCAAGCTGAAACGATATTTAAAGCATGCGGCAGAGCAATTCGTATGGCTATTGAACGTGATCCGATCGCGGCGCATATTATCCCGTCGACCAAAGGGACTTTATAGTGATTATATTTATAAACATTACGATATGACTGATATTGCAATAGTTGATTACGGTATGGGTAATTTGCGTTCCGTACACAAAGCACTCGAACATATTGCACCAGCTGCATCGATTGCGGTCACCAGTGACCCGGATATCGTACGTAAAGCAAAGCGTGTTGTAGTACCGGGACAGGGCGCCATGCGTAATTGCATGCATGAACTTGAAACCCGCGGACTTCGGGAAGTTGTCATGGAAGCTGCTGCGCGCAAACCATTTCTTGGTATTTGCATTGGTTTGCAGATGCTATTTGAAGAAAGTGAAGAAGGGCATGTTAAAGGATTGAATATTCTGCCGGGGAGAGTCGTGCATTTCCCCCCCGCGGCGATGACAACACCGGATGGGCAAAAACTTAAAGTGCCGCATATGGGTTGGAATCAAGTTTATCAAACTATCAATCATCCATTATGGGAAGGTATAGCAAAAGATGCGCGCTTTTATTTTGTGCATAGCTATTATGTCGAAACAACAGATATAAAGTCGATCGCGGCGCAGAGCAATTATCCTTTTCCATTTACTTGTGCAGTCGCAAAAGATAATATTTTTGCAGTACAGTTCCATCCTGAGAAAAGCCAATCAGCCGGATTGACCCTATTAAGTAACTTTGTCAAATGGACACCCTATTGTTAACATTATCAAGAAATCAATTATCATTTATTATCAATTAGTAATCTAGATTAATTATGTTGATTATTCCCGCAATAGATCTCAAAGATGGGCAATGTGTTCGACTCAAACAAGGAGTCATGGAAGACGCGACCGTATTTTCCAAAGAACCTGCTGAGATGGCAGTTCATTGGTTAAGTCAAGGTGCGCGCAGACTTCATCTGGTCGATTTAAATGGTGCATTTGCTGGAAAACCCAAAAATGAAGCAGCAATACGTGAAATTGTTAAGTCTTTGAATGATCAGATCCCGATCCAGCTCGGTGGCGGTATCCGTGATCTTGATACGATCGAGCGCTATTTGGATGACGGAATTACATATATCATTATTGGGACTGCCGCCATCAAAATACCGGGGTTCCTGCAAGATGCCTGTAATGCCTTTCCTGGCCAGATAATGGTCGGACTAGACGCCAAAGATGGAAAAGTAGCTGTTGACGGGTGGTCCAAAGTGACTGGACACGATGTCATTGATCTGGCTAGAAAATTTGAAGGTTATGGCGTAGAAGCCATTATCTACACGGATATAGGCAGAGATGGCATGCTGAGCGGCGTCAATATTGAAGCAACGATTGAATTAGCCAAACAGCTTACCATTCCGGTTATTGCTAGCGGTGGCATTACTAATATTGACGATGTTCATAAACTATGTGAAATTGAATCGGAAGGAATTATAGGCGCTATAACAGGCCGCGCGATCTATGAAGGCTCACTGGATTTCAAAGAAGCTCAAATTCTAGCCGACAAACTCAGTAAAGCTAATGGCATTTCCTCATAACGTACTACAACGACAACCGCTGCAATTTATTATTTTTCACAATCAGCCTTAAAATCTGATGAGTCTCGCTAAACGAATTATTCCCTGCTTGGATGTAACCAATGGACGCGTAGTTAAAGGCGTTAATTTTGTTGAATTGCGTGATGCCGGCGATCCGGTTGAAATTTCACGCCGCTATGATGAGCAAGGCGCCGATGAGCTCACTTTTCTCGATATCACAGCCAGTTCCGACAATCGCGATCTCATTTTACACATCATCGAAGATGTCGCAGCGCAAGTATTCATTCCATTGACTGTGGGCGGCGGTGTACGCCAAGTCGAAGATATCCGCCGGTTATTAAATGCCGGTGCTGACAAAGTCAGCATGAACACCTCTGCAGTTCTGAACCCGCAATTGGTTGCCGATGCAGCCAACCATTACGGCTCTCAATGCATTGTAGTAGCTATTGACGCAAAACAAGTGAATTCATCCGATGATAACGCACCGCGCTGGGAAGTTTTTACGCACGGCGGACGTAAAGCAACAGGTATTGACGCTATTGAATGGGCAAAAAAAATGCAATCCTTAGGAGCTGGTGAAATTTTACTTACCAGTATGGATAGAGATGGCACCCGCAATGGCTTTGACATCGCCCTAACGCGCGCCGTTTCGGATGCCATCGATATACCGGTCATCGCCAGTGGTGGAGTTGGCAATCTGGATCATTTGGTTGCTGGCATTCTGCAGGGTCATGCAGATGCAGTACTCGCAGCCAGCATCTTTCACTATGGTGAGTTTACCGTTCAACAAGCAAAACAATATATGGCTCAACACGGTATAGAAGTGCGGTTATAATGTTAAAATCGTTTATAAAATACGCAAACTTAATATTATAAGTATTCCTTAATGTATGCCTCCTGACACATGGCTTAACAAAATCAACTGGTCTGAAGATGGCTTGATACCAGTAATTACGCAGGAAGTTAACAGTGGAAAAATTCTTATGTTTGCGTGGATGAATCGTGAGGCGCTCAAGCTTACCGTTGAAAAATGTGAAGCAGTATATTGGTCACGTTCTCGCAAAAAATTGTGGCATAAAGGTGAAGAATCCGGTCACAGTCAGAAAGTAAAGGAAATATATTTGGATTGTGATGAAGATGTCCTCCTGCTTATAGTTGAACAAACAGGCGGTATCGCTTGCCATACCGGCAGGCACAGTTGTTTCTTTCAGAAGCTGGAAGGTAATGAGTGGACCATTGCAGCCCCTATCATTAAAAATCCGGAACAAATTTATAACAAATGACCGACTTAACCATACTACACCGTTTGTTTGGTACCATTGAAGCACGTAAACTCGCTGATGCAAACAATTCATACGTAGCAAAATTGTTTCATGGCGGGCACGACAAGATACTGAAGAAAATTGCGGAAGAGTCTGCGGAAACATTGATGGCGTCTAAAGATGGCCATGCCAGTCAAGTCGTGTATGAAACCGCAGACTTATGGTTTCATTGTTTAATACTCCTTGCCTACCACGATGTGACTCTTGACGATGTATTACAAGAACTGGCAAGGCGGGAAGGCATTTCGGGACTTGAAGAAAAAGCATCACGAACAAAAGGCTAGGATATGGATAATTGTATTTTTTGCAAAATAGTCAGAAAAGAAATTCCTTGCAACAAAATCTATGAGAATGATGAGATTCTTGCTTTTAACGATATCAATCCTGCCGCGCCTGTGCATTTTTTGCTGATCCCAAAGCTACATATTGACTCCCTTGCAGATATTCAAGATAACCATCAGATATTATTAGGAAAAATGTTATTATTAATCCCCGAACTAGCAAAGGGGCAGGGTTGTGAAGATGGCTTTCGCACCATTATTAATACCGGACGTGTAGGGGGGCAGGAAGTATCTCATTTGCATTTTCACATCATCGGCGGTAGAGAACGCTTGCCTGGTATGATTCATCAAAGCTAGGCTAGTACTGTTCCATTTTACAGGAGGAAGTAATGGGCACATTCAGCATTTGGCATTGGATAATCGTACTAATTATCGTGGTCTTAGTGTTTGGCACCAAGAAATTGCGTAATCTGGGTGGTGATCTGGGTAACGCAATAAAAGGCTTTAAGGATGGAATGAAAGAGTCGGATACTGAAAATGCCCCTCCTCCATCAACTCAAGCCAACGCCACAATCATAGAAGTGGAAGCAAGGAAGGAAACCACGGCCGATACATTTCATCAAAGCAACAAAGAACATTACCATGCGTCGTCTGGCTTTTCTAATCAAACCAAGGAAGCGGATACTCCTTCACACAACAATACAATGCAATCAACGGGCGTAAATAGCCAGGCCACCGATGCTAAAGCTGAAACCAAAGAGAAAAGCACTAACTGACACTTGGTTTTCTGCAGATTTTCATAAACCGGGTGTTTTCATGCGTGCTTTACTTCTGCTTTACAAATAGCTGAGACCGGAACACTATGTTTGATATCAGTTTTATGGAGTTACTGATTATTGCGGTCATAGCTTTGATTGTAATCGGTCCGGAGCGATTGCCTACTGTGTCGCGAACATTAGGGCATTTATATGGACGCTGCCGGAATTTTATCTACAGCGTTAAGACTGATATCCACAACGAAATACGTATGGAAGAATTGAAAAAAATGCAATCTTCTGTGCAAGATACAATTGAATCGGTGAAAGATTCGGTACAACAAGGTATTAACCAATTGGAAACCACCCTTACGAATGACAAGAATAATGAAAATCCCTCTGAGCATTCATCGACGACACAATCCAGCAGTGAAGTTCGGCAATCTCTATCCAATACTTATGAATCTCCACAGGCTCGTAATCGGGAAAAAGAAAAGTAGCAACCGTTTGACGATTTGCTTAATCATGTGGACAGGTTCACACTCCCTGCCGCTCACATAAGCCATGATTGAAGGTTCATTTCTGTCACATTTGGTGGAGCTGCGTGCCAGAATAATCCGTACGTTAAGCGGGCTCATAATTGGTTTTATTCCTTGCGCTTTTTATGCCCGTGAACTGTATTCGCTGCTGGCACAACCTCTTTTGGAAAAATTGCCACAAGGCGGGCAGATGATCGCAACGGATGTGGCCACACCTTTCTTCGTACCGATGAAAGTCGCCATGATGATGGCTTTTGTAATCACGTTACCGCATACTTTATATCAGATATGGGCTTTTGTGGCGCCAGGCCTATATACGCATGAAAAACGCCTGGCTTTACCTTTAGTTGTTGGCAGCAGCCTGTTGTTTTTCTTTGGTATGGCCTTCGCCTATTTTGCTGCCTTACCATTGGTGTTTGAGTTTATTACTTATTTCGCTCCGGATGGCGTTGCGGTGATGACGGATATTGGTAAATATCTAAGCTTTGTCTTGTCGATGTTCATGGCATTTGGCTTTACCTTTGAAGTGCCGATATTTGTCATCGTTCTGGTCAGAACAGGCGTCATTACCATTGAAAAATTAAAGGAAATCCGTCCTTATGTGATTGTTGGCGCATTTGTCATTGCCGCCATTTTCACTCCGCCCGATGTGATTTCGCAATTTATGTTGGCAGTACCTTTGTGCCTCCTGTATGAACTAGGAATTATCACGGCCACGATTATGGCGAAGAACCAAAATAAACAAGATCAATCCAAAATAAGTCCTGCAGAAGAAAAAAATACACCGGGCAAGCCTGACTGATCATCCCCGTTGCACAAGTAATACATTAGCCCCAAATTATTTTATGAAACCAACACGATAAACCTGCAATCCAATCTCAAGGGAGCGCGATGATCGATTAGCTTGACGGAGATTAACAATGGCAATTGATAACCACTGGATGAATCGAAAAGTAATAATGTTTATGTTGATCCAGCTACTAACGCTAGCGAGCATCCGTATTACGGCCGCTCAAACGCTGAGCAGCGATATAAATCAACAACGGCAGCATCAATCCAGCAATCTGCCCCCCCAGTCTCCTGCAGAAAATTTGTCCGATTCAAATAAACCGCAACGAAAGGTGCACCGTATCGGTACAGCCATTCCCGCGCCTCAAAATGCCGTCAGTATCAAAAGCACAGACGCTGGCAGTATACGCCGGCTTCCTTCGGCGGCAGGTTGCAATAATTGCGGCATTATCGATTTTGTCAACAAAATCACCCAAGGTTCCGGCTTAAATGCCATAGCAAGTGGCGTGGTAGCAGGCACGGTAGCGAGAGAAGTGCTCCGTCAATCGCCGCATGTACCTGGACATCATCCGCCTATGCTGAATCCTGCGAGTGGAAACATTCTGCACCCAGTCAATCAGTATCAAATCGGTATCACGATGAGCGATGGCAAACAAGCAATTATCGCACTGCCCGACGCATCCAATCTTCAACAAGGGGATAGGATTCAGTTGATTGACGGCGTAATTGTACTGGATCGCCAGTAAACCAGCAGTCAGCATTTTGCCGGTCAATTCTATTAAAACATTTAGAACAGTGTCCTTCTCATTGGAAAATAATAATGAATTCTTCAACTCTCAAACACATTGAACTGCCCATTGAAGGTATGACATGCGCTGCCTGCGCGGCACGTATCGAAAAGAATTTGAATAAACTCTCCGGCGTAGAAGCAAGTGTCAATTTTGCCAATGAAAAAGCGCATGTCAATTATGACGAAACGCAAATCAAGACCGATGCGCTAATCCACACTATCGAAAAAGCCGGTTTTCATATTGCGCCACGATCGGTACAACTGCAGCTCGGCAAAATGACTTGCGCGGCTTGTGCCGGACATATCGAAAAGGCGCTGAATAAATTGCCCGGCGTTACAGCCACTGTCAATGTCGCAACCGAAACAGCCCGTGTAATATTTAAACCGGGTTTGGTGACAACCGGTCAACTGATCGAGGCAGTGGTCAATGCTGGTTACGATGCGCACGAAATCAGTGAATTGAATCATACTGAAGAAAAAGCGCGGCGCCATGCGGCTTACCAGGCTGAATTACGGTTATTCTGGATTTCAGCGATTCTCACGCTCCCCCTGGTATTGCAAATGGGTGCCATGTTTTCAGGTCACGAAATGGAAATGCTGCCTAACTGGGTGCAATGGCTTTTGGCAACCCCAGTGCAATTCTGGATTGGAAAACGCTTTTATACTGGAGCCTGGCATGCACTGCGTGGCGGTGGCGCCAATATGGATGTATTGGTGGCACTGGGAACCAGCATGGCCTATCTCTTCAGCACTGTCGTAACCTTCTTCGAATTGGATCAACATGTTTATTTTGAAGCCAGCGCAGCGATTATTACCCTTGTTTTACTTGGTAAATTGATGGAAGCACGCGCCAAGAGTAGAACTTCCGAAGCCATTGAAGCATTAATCAGATTACAGCCCAAAACTGCACGAATTGAACGCAATGGAGAAATCGTCGAAGTTCCTGCTAACAGTCTACAAGTCGATGATATCTTCATCGTACGTCCGGGTGAGTATTTACCGGTGGATGGTGTCGTGGTTGAAGGTTCGTCCAGCGTCAATGAATCCATGTTAACCGGCGAAAGCTTGCCGGTAAGCAAACAAGCCGGAGCCAAAGTTTTTGCCGCAACTTTAAACCAGCAAGGCTTACTCAAATGCCGCGCAACAAGCGTCGGTGCGCATACCCAGTTGGCGGCCATCATTCATTTGGTTGAAGAAGCGCAAGGTTCTAAAGCACCCATTCAACGCATGGCTGATACGATTTCAGGCATTTTTGTCCCCGTTGTCGTGGTAATCAGTATCGTGACTCTGGCAATCACATGGTGGTTGATGAATGACTTTGTTGCTGCGCTCGTTCATGCTGTTGCAGTACTCGTCATTGCCTGCCCTTGCGCATTGGGGCTGGCGACACCTACCGCCATCATGGTCGGAACCGGGCGCGGCGCGCAGGCTGGCGTGCTGGTCAAAAATGCGGCAGCACTGGAGCATGCCGAGAAGATTCAAACCATTATTATGGATAAAACCGGCACTCTGACTGAAGGAAAACCGGAAGTCACGGATATTGCCCCGACTGCCTCCATCAATGCACAAGATTTATTACAAATTGCAGCCTCTCTGGAGCAAGGATCCGAACATCCCCTGGCGCGGGCAATCTTAGAAAGCGCCCAGAAACAGCAGCTACAGTTACAATCCATCCAAGATTTTTCAGCTATTACCGGCAGTGGTATCCGGGCAAATATCCGGGACACGCAATACCTGCTTGGTTCACCTAAATTCCTTGCGCAACAAGGGCTTGATCCAAATGAAGCACAAATCATTGCATTGCAATCGGAAGGCAAAACTGTCATCGGCGTGGCTTGCATTACTGCTGATAACCCTCAAATTCTCGGTTATCTGGCTATCGCGGACCGGCTCAGAAATACTTCTGTCAGAGCGGTTAAACAATTGCAAGCGATGGGTATCGAAGTGGTCATGCTCACGGGCGATAATAGCGTGACTGCTGCGGCTATTGCCAAACGTACCGGAATTACCCATTATCGAGCCGAAGTGCTACCGCAAGATAAAGCCGCTGAAGTATCAAAAATGAAGGCACAAGGCAAATTTACCGCAATGGTCGGAGACGGCATTAACGATGCGCCGGCATTGGCAGCCGCAGACGTCAGTTTTGCCATCGGTGCCGGCTCGGATGTGGCCATTGAAGCGGCAGATATCACGCTGATTCGCAACGATCTCATGAGTGTCGCTGATGCCATTTCCTTGTCACGGGCAACGCTCAAAAAAATCCGCCAGAATTTGTTTTTTGCTTTTGTTTATAATATTCTTGGAATTCCATTAGCGGCGATCGGCATGCTCAATCCGGTCATTGCAGGTGCTGCGATGGCGATGAGTTCGGTATCTGTGGTCAGCAATTCGCTGTTATTGAAACGCTGGCAGGCCAATCATTAAATCGTTGAAAAGGAAAAACAGTTATCATTATGCAAACAACCACGATCAACATAGTGGGAATGACCTGTATGGGCTGTGTCAATAGCGTCAAAACTGCTCTCAAGAATCTACCGGGTGTAACCGAGGTAGAAGTTTCGCTCAATCCTCCCCTTGCAACCATTCAGCATGATCCAGCCAATACCAGCTCCGATCAGATTAAAGAAGCCATTTTGGATGCAGGTTTTGAAGTAGTCGATCAATAACGCCAGGCAATTTTTCGCAGTCACAATCCGTTCAATCGGTATCTTTCCGCGACGACAACAAACCCGCATTGCCGCCAACCGCTGCGGTATTGACGGTAATCACGCGCTCGCTTGCAAAGCGCTGCAAATAATGGGGGCCACCGGCTTTTGGCCCGGTCCCGGATAATCCTTCGCCGCCAAATGGCTGGGAACCGACAACCGCACCAATCAGATTGCGGTTGACATAAGTATTGCCACAGCGGGTATGACGGGTAATAAAATCAACCGTGGTAGTTATACGGCTATGAATGCCTAAAGTCAGACCATAACCACTGTTATTGATGGAATCCAGCACTTCACTTAATTGATCGGCGTGATAGCGGATAACGTGCAGGATAGGTCCGAACACTTCATGCTGCAGTTGCTCGAGTTTGTTGATCTCATAAACACGCGGTGCAAAATAACTGCCCTGTTTGCTTTCTGGTGGCAGCGGCACTGCCTTAATCAGCCGCGCCTCGTGATCCATGCGTTTACTGTGCCGGTATAGTTCATCACGGGCAGAAAAACTAATCACTGGCCCAATGTCGGTATCAAAATGCATGGGATTACCAATACGCAGCTCATCCATTGCACCACTCAGCATCTCCAGAATTTGCGGTGCGATCTCTTGCTGCAAAAAGAGTACGCGTAATGCCGAACAACGTTGCCCGGCGCTATTGAATGCCGAAATGATCACATCCTTCACCACCTGCTCAGGTAATGCAGAGCTGTCAACGATCATACAATTCTGACCACCGGTTTCAGCAATCAACGGAAGTATGCGCTCGCCTTGTGCAAGCACTTGGTTAATTTGGCGAGCCGTACTAAGAGAACCGGTAAAAGCAACTCCGGCAATGCGGGCACTACTCACCAGTCTCATACCGATTTCATTACCACTGCCAGGAAGAAAATGCAGCACTTCCTTAGGAATACCGGCCTTATGCAGCAACGACACGACATAGACGGCGCATAAGGGCGTCGATGCAGCCGGTTTTGCAATCACACAATTGCCCGCTGCCAGTGCGGCGGCAACCTGACCAGTAAAAATGGCGACCGGAAAATTCCAAGGACTGATGCAGATGAACACCCCGCGTCCCACTAGGCGTAGCTGGTTCTGCTCGCCTGTAATACCGGGTAATGTCATGACATGCTCGAAATGCTGCCGTATCTGCGTAGCATAGTAACGGCAGAAATCCACAGCTTCGCGCACTTCGTTGAGTGCGTCATGGATGGTTCGTCCGCCCTCACGAATGATGCGCGCCATCAATTCAACGCGTTCAGCTTCCAGCAAATCCGCAGCGCGCTCCAACATGGCAGCGCGCTCACTTGCGTTGCCGTTGGCCCAATCCGGTGCAGCACGGTGTGCCACACTGAGCGCAGAGTCGACAGCATGAATGTCAGCCAGCACAATTTCTCCAATATGATCAGTGTGATCTGCGGGATTGATAAGTGTGTGCGTATGTCCCGCAAGAATCTGACCGCCAACAACTGGCGCAGCATGCCAGGATTGCCGGCACATTCTTGCCAGCGCTTGATCGAAATGCTTTTGAGACATACGGTTCGCGAAATGGATAGCATTCGAATTGAGCCGCTCCTTCCCATAAAGATAGCGCGGAGGTGGAATGGGCGGCGGGCTGAAATCAAGTTGATTTACCGGATCACTGATGATTGCTTCGATTGAAATGCTGTCATTGGCAAGCTGGTTGACAAACGAACTATTGGCGCCATTTTCAAGCAATCGCCGCACCAGATAGGGCAGCAATTCCTTATAATCGCCAACCGGGGCATAAACCCGGCATTTAAGCTGCGGATATTCGTTCAGCAATTCGGAATAGAGTAATTCACCCATACCATACAAACGCTGGAACTCAAAACAACGTTCATTTGCCATAACAACGAGCGTGGCAACGGTACGGGCGTTATGGGTAGCAAACTGCGGATAAAAAAGGTCGCCACTTTCTAAAAGGTGCCGCGCGCAAGCAATATATGACACATCAGTGGCTGCTTTACGGGTAAAAACCGGGTAACCATCCAAGCCGCGCTCCTGGGCCTGTTTGATCTCGGTATCCCAATAAGCGCCTTTAACCAAACGAACTGGGATTTGACGTTTATATTCAGCAGCGAGCTGCCCCAGCCAGTCGATCACACGAATGGCCCGCTTCTGGTACGCTTGTACCGCCAAACCGAAACCATTCCAGCCATTAAGCTTGTCATTGCGATATACGATTTCAAACAAATCAAGTGCAAGATCAAGCCGGTCTGATTCTTCCGCATCAATGGTTAGGTTGAGATTGGCAGTTTTGGCGGCACACGCCAACGCCAACAAGCGCGGTGCCAGTTCATCGTTCATCCGCTGCCGCTGAGTGTACTCATAACGGGGATGCAGCGCAGAAAGTTTCACCGAAATACCGGGACGATCGAATAATCTTTGTTCTTTCGCCTGCTTGCCAAGGATACCAATAGCCTCGCAATAAGCATGCCAATAGCGCTCAGCATCCGCCGCAGTAAGCGCCGCCTCACCCAGCATGTCGAAAGAGTAACGATAATCTTTGTTGTCATCATCCGCACTGCGCAAAAGCGCTTCATCAAGGGTACTGCCGATGACAAACTGGTTACTGATCAGGCGCATTGCCTGTTTAACCGCCATGCGAATGACCGGCTCTCCGCTGCGGCTGATAAGCCGGTCAAATTGCGAGGGAGAATCCTCAAGTTGCACCCATTTTCCAGTCAGCAACAATCCCCATGTCGAGGCATTGACCAACCATGATGCACTATGACCCAAGTGGCGCTCCCATTGCGCGCTGGCTAGCTTGTCATGAATCAAACGGTCGACTGTCGCTGCATCGGGAATACGCAGCAGCGCTTCTGCCAAGCACATCAATAGCACGCCTTCCTGAGTACTGAGGTCATATTCATGCAGCAACGCTTCAATTCCACCTTGCTTTTGCACCTTACTGCGAACATTGTTAACCCATTGCCGCGCCAAACCTGCTATCTGCATTTGCTCGCTGTCACTGAAAGTGACGAGTGGAATCAATCTATTCAGGTGCGCGGTTTCATCATAAAGATAAGCGTTATTAATGGCTTCTCGATAAGGAATCAATGAGGAAAAAGCTGCTTCGAGCATCATGAAATCAGTATGCTGATGACAAAGCTATTGCTATAATGCACGTCCATAAGAATCTTCAAATCTCACGATATCATCTTCGCCCAGATACGCTCCGGATTGTACTTCAATCAAATGCAGAGGGATTTTTCCTGGATTCTCGAGACGATGCGGTTTTCCAAATGGGATATACGTCGATTGATTTTCTGCAAACAGCATTTCTTTACCTTCTACCGTCACTTTTGCCGTACCGCTCACGACCACCCAGTGCTCCGCGCGGTGATGATGCATTTGCAAAGACAACCTTTCTCCCGGCTTGACCATGATACGCTTGACCTGAAAACGCTCCCCCCTGTCGATACCTTCATACCAGCCCCAGGGCCGATGGATGCGCAAATGTTCCAGATGCTCTTTACGTTGACTGGCTTCGAGATGTTGTATTGCAGTCTTCAACTGTTGAGCTTTGCTTTTGTGCATGACCAGCACGGCATCGGCCGTTTCGACGACAATCACATCATCCAGGCCGATCACGGAAACCAAGCGGTTTTCTGCGCGAATGTAACTTCTCTGGGTATCCATGATGTGCGTATCGCCGCTGGTAAAATTGCCCTGCGCATCTTTTGGCGCGATCTGCCAAAGCGAATCCCACGATCCGACGTCACTCCAGCCAAATTGCGCCGGCACGACGGCAGCCCTGTCAGTTGCTTGCATGATGGCGTAATCGATTGACTCGGCTGGACATGCCAAAAAAGCGTCATGGTTCGGACGAACAAAACCCAGATCCACAGTTCGTTTTTGCCAAGCATCTTGAACAGCCAAAAAAATATCCGCTCGATGCCGCTGCAATTCTTCCAAATAACACTTTGCGGTAAAAACGAACATACCGCTATTCCAGCTATAACCGCCTTCCTGCAAAAAAGACGCAGCCAATTCCACGCTCGGTTTTTCATGAAAACTTTCAACATGATAAGCAGTAAACTTACCCCCGGATGAAATTGCAATGGGATCGCCGGCTTTGATATAACCATATCCCGTTTCAGGCGCCGAAGGCACTACCCCAAAAACCATCAAATAACCTTCCTGCGCGCCCATTACCGCAGTTTCCACCGCTTGTGCGAAAGCAATCTGATCGTCGATCACATGATCCGCGGGCAGCACCAGCATCATCGCATTTTCATCTGCTTGGGCAAGATGAAACGCAGCCAATGCAATGGCCGGAGCCGTGTTGCGGCCGATTGCTTCGAGATAAATGGCTTCCGGCTTGATATGGATGGCCTCGCACTGCTCTTGCGTCAGAAAACGATGCTCGGAATTGCAAATGAGAACCGGAGGCTGCGCATTGGCTAAAGCCGCCGCGCGCATCAACGTGGCTTGCAACATGGTTTCCTGACTCACCAACGGCAACAATTGCTTGGGGTAATTGGCACGCGATAGCGGCCACAACCGCGTACCGCTGCCACCGGATAAAATAACGGGATGAATAGTCGAATGCATGGACGGCAATTAACTTAAATTTTAATAAATAATCAAAAACAGCATAACCACACTTTTTATACTTAACAAGGATAAGTTACACCGATTTTTCCCAACGAAGTGATTGCATGGAAACGGATAGCGCTACGCAGATTCCGCCTTTCCTAATAAAAACTTATAAAATCAGAAACCGCAAGGGCTCCGCCCCTGCACCCCGCAAAGATCAAAGGTCAAAAATCCCTGGCAATGCGAAAACCCTGGATGACGTTGGCCCCATCGGCGATGAACCTGCCACGGAAAGCCGATCGCAAGCTCCGTGGTTTGTAGAACCACGAACCGCCCCGAACCACCCGGCGATCGCAATCACCGCTGTCTTTTTCCAGCCAGGCCGAACCGTCTCTCGGTGCATCGCGATAATTATCATGCCAGCAATCCTGCGTCCATTCCCACACATTGCCCAGCATATCGAACAGCCCAAAATGATTTTCGGCATAACTCGCCACCGGTGCGGTATACACATGACCATCGGCGCATTCCGCCAACGTCCAAGCGGAAGCGGCAATGGATTTTGCTTCCTGCCCGGCGCCATTGGCGTAATCGCATTGCTGATCGTCCCGGTAATAGCGCGCTGCCGTTGTGCCTGCCCGTGCCGCGTATTCCCATTCCGCTTCCGTCGGCAAGCGGTAAGTTGCGCCGATGCGGCGCGACAGCCAGGCCGCATACGCTTGCGCGTCGTCCCACGACACACACACCACCGGATGATCGGCGCTTTGCTCGAAACCGGGATTTTTCCAGTTACGTTCCGGCAATTGTTCCGCTTGTTTTTTGTCACTATCCCAAACATAACAACCTTTCCCGCTCTCTTCAGCAGTCGTCTGATAATGGCTATCCTGAACGAATTGTTTGAACTGTTCCACCGTAATCTCACAACGGCTGATCGCGAATGGTTTTGGAATCGTTACCTCATGTTGCGGACCTTCATCGTCAGAACGCCCATTTTCGTCATCCGGTGAACCCATCAAAAATCGGCCGGGCTTAACCACCACCATCGTCGGCGCCTGCCCGGCTTCGGTGCGGCAGGTTTGCGCCAAAGTGCGTGATATTTGCCGGTCTTTTTCCGTTCTTTCCGCTAACGGTTGCACTGTTTTTTGTTCTTCGTTATCACCAGCATCCCTAGCAACCAATGGTGCGCATAACAAGGTGGTGATAAGTATTCCAATTATCTTGATTTGATTGCGCATCTTTTTTTTCTCAACGTTACCATACAGCACTTACATTACAACCGCCCCTGCACTCCGCAAAGAATAAAGGTCAAAAATCCCTGGCGATACGAAAACCCGCGAAGTTGTTGGCAACATCGGGGTAGTCGCTGCGACGAACAGCCGACCGCAAGTCCTGAGAATAGCTGCTCCGCCAACCGCCTCGAATCACCCGGCGGCTACAATCACCATTATTGTCCTCTTTCCAGGCAGAACCATCCGCTGGCGCGCCTTGATAATTGTCATGCCAGCAATCCTCAGTCCATTCCCAGACATTGCCTGCCGTATCGTACAGACCGAATGGATTGGGTTTAAACGAGCCCACCTGTGCAGTTTGTTTTCCATCCCATTGACTGCCGCAACCATTGCAATTGGCATTGTTTTTGCCGATGTCATCGCCCCACCAGTACGATGTTTGTGTTCCAGCGCGCGCAACGTATTCCCATTCCGCTTCGGTCGGCAGGCGATATTTTCTGCCGGTTTGTTTGGATAACCATTGTACATAGGCTTGCGCATCGTAAAACGATATAATGATGACCGGCCGATTTCCACGCTCCAACTCTGAGTAATATTCAGATTGTTGATCGCGCTTGGTAGCATTGGCAAACGCATGGTACTCGTCAAACGTGACTTCAAATTTGCTGATTTCAAAGGCATACGCGATCGTAATTTCATGAACCGGCTGTTCATCTGAATCACCATTATTGGAACCCATCAGAAACTTACCGGGCGGGATGCACTTCATTTCCGGCTCAAATGAAAGTCTGTTTTGATTTTCCACATTAATACAATGCAATTCATCGTTGAAAGCCGTGCCGTGTTGGTAGGTTTTAATCAATTGTATTACAATGCTTTTTTCCATCGAATCCGCCAATTTTTCCAACTTCACTTCCGCGCCGTACGTCAACCACTTCAAGCTTTGCACTGTGCGTTCGGCGGCAGCCTGAGCATTGGCCGGATAACGGATGATGTTGTCTCCGTTGGATTGGGTTTCATCGCCATCGGATTGATGCGCCACTTTGAATCGCGCGGATTCCAGATTAGCTTGCAATGCCGTCATCAACGCTTGCGTAGCTTCGCGGTAGTCAATGGTGACCGGCCATTGCCCATTTTGTTGCGCAATTGAAGCGCGTTGATAATCTATCCATGCTTGCTGCCCGAAATAATGCCAAGCTGCAAAGAACACGCTGGTGCCGAATAAGGTTACTAGCAGCATGTTCAACGCCGGGCGCAGAATCCAGGATTGGTAGTTTTGTGGCAGTAATTTTGCCATCGCTTGCGGGATGCGGAAATCCATCAAGCCCAGTTTACCGCCGCGCAGGATATTGGCGAAGATCGGGTCGTTGATCGCGTCATCGCTGGAAGTCGCGCGCCAGTCGTCGAACCTGACCCGCAGTTTTAGCTTGGATGGCACGCTCACTTCCAGATCCAATGATTGCG
>CAADGS010000134.1 GCA_900696615.1 uncultured beta proteobacterium | reverse complement strand
TTTAGTTCATCACAAATAGCGATTGCGGTTTCGGGGTTTGCTTGACCTTCTCCACGATGTGCCGATAATTGCTCTTTGATTACATCACCAGCTTTAAGAAATGCATCAATCATTTCGCTTCGCACTTCAAGCTCGCCTTTGCGTAATTTATCCAGTAATGTTTCCAACATGTGCGTTGTCTCCGTCATATCTGTAAAACCAAATGTGCCTGCTCCACCTTTAATAGAATGTGCAGCTCGAAATATGGCGTTTAAATCTTCTAAATCAGGCGAATTTACATCAAGTCTTAGCAGACATGCCTCCATATCTGCTAATAATTCAGAAGATTCCTCGAAAAATATTTCATAAAATTGTTCAAGATCAGTGATCATAGGTATTCCTAGATACAGTTAGGGTTTGTCTAGCATTAATTAATCAATCGAGCAAAAAAGACCAGCTTAAAGATGCTTACAATCTGAATTCATTGTTAAAAGTTTTCTTATCCAGAAAATTAACCGATAACTTTTTTAATTACTTCTAATAATCGTTTAGGATCGAATGGCTTAACTAACCAACCGGTCGCACCCGCTGCTCTCCCTTTAGCTTTAATTTCATCACCCGACTCGGTCGTCAGCATCAAAATTGGAATAGTTTTGTAATGAGATAAATTTCTTAATAATTCAAGTAACTTCAATCCATCCATGCGTGGCATATTGATATCGGTTAATACTAAATTTACAGCGTGGACATTTGCCTTATCCAGCGCATCTTGGCCATCAACTGCCTCAATGACTTCATAGCCTGCATTTTTTAACGTAAATGAAACCATTTGACGAATTGACGCAGAATCATCTACCGCAAGTATCGTTTTAGCCATCTATCTCACTCCTCATTGCTCATATTATTAATTTCTTAATAAACAGCTTCTCAAACTTGATTATTAAAAAAGTTCAACATCACCCATCTGCATGCCTTGCTGCACAACCGGCTTTCTCTCGTTTTTTGTTTGCGCCACATTGACTGCACATGAAATTCTCTTTTGCATTGCCTCCAATATAGCTATATCGGTTTTCCAATTCCCTTTCAGGTCGAGTCGTTGCAGTTCCATACTCAGGATTTCCACTTGCCGTGTTGTATGGGAAAGCAATTGAGTCACTAAATCTCCAAATTGGAGGGAGGTAATTGCTGCATCAAGTTCTTGCTCAATTTTGTCGGCAATTACCATTTGTTTTTCAAGTAATTCAATGATAGATTTATTGCCTTTGGGAATAGCCATTTTTTCAATTGCTAATACCATTTCATGATGTGACTTAGTCAATTTAGTAATATACTTAAAATTAATAACTAGATTATTCACCGCGTCGCTAACCAACCGATCAATCTGATTCAATTCCAATTTGATATTTTTAAAATACTCTTCGGCCTCGGTATTACATAAAACCTCATTCAGGCCAACTGTCACTGACTGGTTTGAACAAAAGTTGTCAGCCTCGTCACCCGAATGCATCTCAGCCATATAATTCCCCTTATTTTATCAACAGCGATTAGCCAAAATAAAACATCCATATTAGTCAGTATGTTAACGACAAAACAGAAGATATCTTTAGCTCAGAATCCGTGAAGTACAAACTATAATTTGAGCTGACTTGACTGAACAGAAAGCACTATTTGATACTTTTTCTAAAATCATAAAAATATAAAAAATCAATTGGCAACTTCTCCAATACGGTTTGCCCATCCAATTGACTGCATCTCCATGTCTGCTAATTCACTTAAACTGAGAAAATCGAGTTGACTTAATACAGATTGAATCATGGCAATCTCGCCTTTTTCATTAGCTTCGATTAGTTTAAGTGCTAGTCCTAGGCGCCCATCCCGAGTCAATAATGCTTGACTCATATCCTCAGGAATACCCAATTTATCTATGATCTGTTGCATCTCTATACCCAATAGCGTATCAAGCAATGATAAGATTCCAACCATAAAAGCTCTTTCATGGTGATTTTTATCATGAGGGCGTTCAGCAACAGCAATTAATTCCATAAATTTTCCTCGTGTTGCTGCTGTTTGCATTAAGGCATTTGACATACTATCGTCGGATTGATTAGAACTATAGAGCAATAACTGTATCCATCTTTGTAATTGCTTACGCCCCAAAATCATGATCGCATGCTTTATGGAATTGATTTTTTGTGGTAGCCCATTAGCAGCTGAATTCACCATGCGCATGAGGTTGTAACTTAAGCCAGGTTGATGTTTGAATTCTTTCTCGATTTCCTCAATCTCATTATCTCCCATCACTAGGGTCAATAATTTCAATAGCGACAGCTTCCCTGGATCGGCGCGTTTCACAGCCATTACTTCTGGTTTTGCAAAATAATAGCCCTGAAACATCTGGAAGCCTAATTGCATGCATTGCGTTTCTTGTTCACGATTTTCCACTTTCAATGCTAGAAGCAATACAGGCCAACGATTAAGTTTACTTACAAGCTCTGCTAGTTGATCTTTGGTGAGAGCGAGTACATCGACCTTGACTACACTGACTATTGCTAATAACTGCTCGATTTTGCTGTTTATTGAAATGATGTTATCCAGTGCAAATTGGTATCCCTTTTGTCTTAATTCATTACACCGCTTAATAAATTCCGCACTGACTGTTTCAGGCTCTCTCACCTCTAATACAACGTGCTTACAAGGTAATAAGCTAATGATGTCACTCATGATCAGATCTGGATTAGCGTTAATAAACCCACGTTGCCGACCCAATACATTCTGAATACCCAACTGACCATATGCATTAACGATGACATTAGCCGATGCAGATAAGTCATCCGTTACATTCACTTTTTCTTCAGTCTCTTCTTGTCTAAAAAGTAATTCAAATGCCACCAGATTATGATTACGATCTAGAATCGGTTGCCGGCCAAGAAAAAAACCTCCCATTCGCTCCTCCACTGCACAAAATGCTGATTAATTCAAAATTTTCTAATCTCTCATCGGCTTAATATCAATTTCTTTAAGGTAATGCAGCACAGCCAAAAATATCCGAATCCTGAATTCTTTATGAAATCCGCAATTGGTATATGAGCAACGAAGTCTTTACAGAAGGCTTTGCAGAAATCTTTTTACAAATAATTAATTCAATGTCTGTACGTAAAAAATTTTTAGAAAGACGATGTAGCAAAGATTTTATAACATTATGATATCTAACCACTTTTGATGACCCACCTTGCAATACTTCTTAAAACTTTAAATGATCAGTTATCACTGCAGCGCAGGAATTACATGATTCTTTCCTGTGCGCTTTGCTTGGTAAAGAGCTTGGTCAGCCCGGTTTAAAACGGAATGCTGAGGTTCACCAAAAGTTCGTATCGCAACACCTGCACTAAATGTTATTGAAGTAAATTGATAATTTACCTGTTGCAAGCTACTTTTCATCAAATTATTTTGCAGTCTATGAATAATCGTTAGTGCTTCTTCCATTTCGACATCCGGCAATAAAAGCACAAATTCTTCACCGCCCAAACGCGCCACAACATCACTAGGACGCAATGTTTCTTTGGCAATCACTACTAAATTATTCAGCACGCTATCACCATACGAATGACCCAAGCTATCATTAATTTGCTTAAAATCATCAAGATCTATAATGACAACTCCTAGCGACTGCGCATTACGATCTGCACGTGCCGCTTCCCGTTTAAAAGTCTCATCTAAACCTCGGCGATTCAATGCACCGGTCATTTGATCGGTTTGTACCAACCCTCTCAACTGTTCCAGCTCACATTTTAACGATTCAATTTTCTGCTCAGCCCGTTTTACTTGTTCACGTGCAGTGTATATTTCATCGCCAACATTTAAGCTCCTAGTTTCAGACAAAACAATGTCGAGTATCCTAATAATTTCATCTGCACTGTGAGTTTTCCGGATCTGATCGGCATAGCGCTTTACCTGCCTATAGTAATTGTCACAATCATCCATAGTTTTTGACTCACTTTTGATCGTGTCTGATGATTTAATTAATCTCAGAATCCCTTTTCGCTTTTGCTTAATAGCTTCTTGCACCGCAATCCTCCTATTTCATGCTATGAAATGTCACATAATGCCGGTATCGGGATAATTCGTTGGATTGCGAAGGAGAACCCATCCCGGCACATGCTGCCATGTCGACAACGTTAACAGAGCGGAAACAAAATGAATTCGAAGAATAAAGAGGAAAATCGGTACTATTTACTCGTAATAGTAGAAGACAGCCTTTGCGACGCCATAATTTGAAAAAATATACAAGAAGCTATGTATTAGGCTTTCATAGCATTAGTTATTTCGAGTGCGTCAATATATTATCTAATAGAGAAATTAGATGGATTATTCTGAAATGAGTATCTGATTCTTACCGCCTTTCTTTGCCCGGTATAAAGCTTCATCTGCTCGCTTAAAAATACTTTCTTGCGCTTCCCCGGGACGAAATTGCGCCACACCAGCACTAAATGTAATTAATAACCGATTGTTATCGTGCAAGAAAAACTTTTTTGTTAAATTACGCCGTACTCTAGATAAAATCTGCATGGCTTCTTCAAGTTCAGTGTTAGGTAACAAAATTACAAACTCTTCGCCGCCATATCGTGACACAATATCTTCTGGTCTGGTAGTTTCTTTTATGGATTCAACCAAATATACTAGCGCATCATCTCCCACTTTATGCCCGTGGGTATCATTCAACTGTTTAAAATTATCAATATCAAGTACTGCAAAGCATAAGGGCGCTTGATGCCGCACCGACCGCGAAGTTTCGCGTTCAAAAGCTTCATCTAAACCTCGTCTGTTAAGAATTCCGGTCAAATGATCCTCATGCACTTTTTCGCCCATTTGTTGTAATTCAGTTTCAAGCTGATTGATTTTATCTTGTGCTAAACTAGCTTCCGCACGAGCAGCCAGAAAATCGTTGCGATAATTTAATGCAGTTTTTTGCATTTGTTTGGTTTCTTCCATGATTTCTACGACAAATTGATTAAGCACTTCGATATCGTCGGTTTGGTTAATTTTTTCAGAATAGTATTCAAGCTTATCGTGATATTCTCCAGTAGAATCAGATAATTCCTCAATATTGCTTATTAGAGAGGTTACCATCTGTTTCATAATCAACTTAGCTTCTCCCAGGCGTTGTTTTATTTCTTCCTGGCGCTGTACGATTTCCTCCAGATAATGTTCAGCTTGGGCAATATCTTTTATATCGAGTGGTCGTGAAATGGATTCTTGTAGCAGGGCGATTTTATTTTTAACCCACTGGTCATCAGACAATAAGTATCCGGCGCTGTTTATTAGTAGATTCAACAACTTTAATAAGCCTTGCTGCAATTTAGTTGTATTCTCAGTATGTAATTTGAATTTTAAGCAGATCTGTTCGGAATTCGCTATGCATTGTTCCAACGCTTGATTATCATGAGCTTCTTTGAGATCTTGTGCCAGCTGTTTAGTCTCCTTAACCAGGACCGCGTTATCTGCCCAAACATCCACAATACTTTCCAGCATCTGTGCCTGCAGCTTTAATAATCTAGCGACAAAATGGTATGCTACGTACTGCGAATTTACTCCAGAATCGTTTAAGTTGCCGTTTTTAACAGGCAATTCATTTGGATAAGTTGATAACGAGGTGTCTTCATGATTATCAATTGAATCTATTGACGAGTTTGCTGATTTTTGCCATGAATCGATCAAGGCCTCTAATTTGCCGTACAAGTGCAGTGGATCCGAGGAAAATTTGGTTAGAACGCGATTGAGCGTCGCTCTTTTTTTAGCAATAGTTAAAACACCATGGCCGCTTTCCATTTGCTTAAGTAAAGCTTCTATCAGGATACTCCACGAATTAGCCGATTCGACTGCCCTACTATCATGTTCAATAGTTTTATTTACTAGATTCAATTCAGTTTCGATAAACTTATTAAATATAGCTTTATATTGACTCCAATCTTTTATTTCCAGGGCCTGTTCTAGTGAATTTACAAATTTAATCAAGTTTGGTGTGTGCCGGGGGATTACAGACATTAGATCTTTCAAAATATCCGTAACCTCTGCAGAATCAGTATGTTCTGATATACCTGCGATCTGATTGTAAACTTTTTGGTAATTCTCTGGTGTAGGAGGGATTTTTTGCGATGAAAGCTGCTGTAATGTTTCTCGAGCAAGTGTTAGGGGAGTAAGAATTTTATCTCGATTCATAGATATACTCTAAAGAATTAGCATGAAGTTTCAGTCGACTAACTTATTTTTTATTGCATAGCGGATTAGTTCGGAATTGTTGGTAAGTTTTAGTTTCTCCAATAATCGTGCACGATAAACACTTACTGTTTTTGGACTCAAAAACATTTCTGCCGATATTTCTGACAATGTCTTACCCGCAGCAATAAAACATAATGTCTGATACTCCCTGTCAGAAAGAGTGGTATGAAGGGGTTTATCTGAATTCGTATTGATAATATTTGCCAACTCTTGGGCAACCGCTGGGCTAACGTACTTATCCCCTCTTGCCACCTGACGAATTGCTACAACAAGCTGTGCAGGTGCGCTCTGCTTATTAAGGTAACCTGATGCCCCGGCTTTTAATGCTCGAATTGCAAATTCATGCTCATTGTGCATACTGAGCATAAGTACGGCAAGATCAGGCTTGTCTTTCTTAATTTGTTTCAGAATTTCAATACCATTTCTATCTGGTAAGGAAATATCCAATAACATAACATCAAAATTATGCTGTCGTGCAATTTTGATTGCCTGAAATCCCGTTTCCGCTTCACCGCTCACTTTAATATCATCAGTTTCGCTGAGTATTTGCTTTAATCCCTGTCGAACAATTGCATGGTCATCAGCAATCATTACACTAATCATGTAAATCCCCAACTATCTATACAATGAAACCTCACTATACATCATACAGTTAGACTGTATTCTTTTTAAACTTATTGGTTAAACTAGCTTCATGCTCAAATTGTTCCCCGAAATTACCCGTAGGAATAAGAATAGTTACTTTTGTACCTTTGTCGGAATCTCCAGAAATATGAAAATTCCCTTTTAGTTGCTGACAGCGCTCACGCATTCCTATTATCCCAAAAGAATTTTGTTTTTCCATGTCATCATTGGTAATTCCGCATCCGTTATCAATTACTTCCAAAAGAATTAGTTTATCCAGTTCTACAAGCTTAACTTGAACATGAGAAGCTTCAGCATGCTTTGAAATATTAGTTAGGGTTTCCTGAAAAACACGAAAAATCGCTATTGCCAAATCTGAATCCAAAGGTATTTCTTCATTATCGCAAGATACTTTACACGCTATACCAGTTCGATCACTAAATTCTTTTGCCTGCCATTGCACTGCAGCAACAATGCCGCAATCGAGAATTCCCGGACGCAAATCCAAAGAAATTCGACGCGTGCTATCCATCACTCGATCTATTAAGCACTCAATTGATTTTGCTTTTCGCTGATAAAATTCGGGATTACGCAAAGGTAAATTTATGCATGGAAATAATTCACATTTAATAGCAGTGAGTGTCCCTCCGATGTCATCATGAATTTCACGGGCAATACGAGCCCGCTCTTGTTCTTTGATTCGCTGCAAGTAAGAAGATAATTCAGCTAATTGCTCTCGCGACCGCACAATTTCTCGTTCTGCCAGTTTATTACGGGTAATGTTAATCATGATACCATCCCAGACTGTTGCACCATCCGGCATTCTTCTGGGTGTTGCACGTAAACTGATCCACTTGATATCAGTATCACCTTTTACCTGAATACAACCCTCCCAATTCCAAGTTGAAAGCTGATCAGCCGATGCAATTAGTAATTGATGATAAGATTTTTTATCATCCGGCAGAATTAATTCGGGAAACAATTCTGGATTTTCTTTAAGTTCACGAGGTGTCAGCCCCAGCAAAGTTTCACTTGCATCACTCGCATAAAGAAAATGTGTTTCGTTCTTAGCAGTTAATAAGAATTGAAAAACTACACCTGGAAGATTAGAAGTTATGGCTTGAAAAAGTGATTCGCTTTTTTGTAACGCGCTTTGTATAGCAATAAGACGTTGATAATTCTTGACTTCATGTAAACCACGTCGTATAGCAGGCACCAATCTTGAAAGATTCTCTTTCATCAGAAAATCATAAGCGCCTAATGCCATGATATGCGCCGCCGCTTCTTCACCAACGCGACTGGATACAACGATTAGCGGCACATCCAGATTCTGCTCTTTAATTGCATGTAATACGCTTTCTACATGGAAATGTGGTAAATCATAATCAGATAAAACTATGTCCCAGCTTCTGGTTAAAAGTGCATCATATAAGTCATTGATAGTTGAAACACTTAAATAGTCTAACTTGAAACCACCTTGAACAATAAATTGCAAAATATATTCGGTATCCGTGTCGGAATGTTCCACCATTAAAATCTTCAATTTCTCTTCATTGAACATTTCCGTACCTTATACATTGAAGTCAAAAAACCACTTACACGGATCGATTTTATTTATTAACTTGCTGAATTATTTTTGTATTTTACAAGATAAATTTGCAGGAAAGAAATAAATTTCTATCGCAAATAAATTAAATAAACCAAGTAGTTAAGCAACAACACAGTAATCAGAATTCTAAACTTTTCAAAATGGTATCCGATAACTGCAATCAACGGCGGTTAAATACCTTCTTGGATTGCAAGGAAAACCAACGGAACTGGCAATTACGCCAACTACATAGTTATTACAAAGGAGAACCCAAATGCCACAAATCATTAACTCTAACGTAGCTTCATTAAATGCTCAACGTAATTTAAATACATCGCAAAATTCATTAAACACATCGTTAACACGCCTATCGTCAGGTTTGCGTATTAATAGCGCTAAAGATGATGCTGCTGGTCTAGCAATTTCAGAAAGAATGACATCGCAAATTCGTGGCTTAAACCAAGCTGTTCGTAATGCGAATGATGGTATCTCATTAGCACAGACTGCTGAAGGTGCTCTTGGTGAAATTGGCAACAATCTGCAACGTATTCGCGAGCTAGCCGTTCAATCTGCTAATGCATCGAATAGTGCAAGTGACCGCGCCTCACTACAAAAAGAGGTCACGCAACTTACTGCTGAAATTACACGCGTTGCGAGCCAAACTCAGTTTAACGGATTAAATCTATTAGATGGCTCTTTCCAAAGCCAAAGTTTCCAAGTTGGAGCTAACGCTAATCAGACCATCGATATTTCATCAATATTGGATGCTCGCTCAACCGGATTAGGTAGTCATACTCTGACAACGGGTGGCACAGTTGTAGGTACAGTTGTCTCTGGTGCTACTGCCAATGGTATAGGTCAAGAAACTGATCTAGCATTAACTACTAACAAAGGTACTGTTGGTAGTATCGGCTATGCAGCTGATGCTGGTGCTGATGCAATTGCAGCTGCAATTAATGATGCCGCATCTGGTATTGGTATTACAGCTAAAGCTACTAACAGCACAACACTTGGCTCCATAAGTGCTGCAGGAACTATTAGCTTTAATCTAACTGGAGGAACAGGCGCTGCTCAAGCGATTTCTGTTGATATTTCAGATACCAATGATCTTAGTGCGCTAGCTGCCGCAATTAATGGCGTGCAAAACAATACTGGCATTACCGCGACTTTTACTACTGCCGGCGATAAATCAGAGCTTACACTTAGTACCACGGATGGTCGCGATATTATCATTGACACCTATGATGGCGGTGCAGGTGAAACAATAGATTTCGGTGGAACAACTTTAGACGATGGAACAGCTCAAGATTCTGATGCTGTAGCTGTCGGTACTGTCGAACTCACTAGTTCCGAAGGGCAAATTATTGCAACCAATGCTGAAACAGATGTCTTTACTGCTGCAACAGACACTAGCTCTTTTCAATCGCTTGCCCTAACAGACATTTCTTCTTCCGACGGTGCGCAAACAGCTATTGAAGTATTGGATGCCGCATTAAGCCAAATTAATACTGCGCGCGCCGACTTAGGTGCAATTCAAAATCGATTCAGCTCAACTATTGCGAATTTGCAAAGCGCTTCCGAGAATCTGTCAGCTTCCCGTAGTCGTATTCAAGACGCTGATTTTGCGTCTGAAACAGCTAATATGACACGAGGACAAATTTTACAGCAAGCTGGTGTAGCGATTCTTGCTCAGGCAAATTCACTGCCTAACAATGTTCTCTCACTGTTGCGTTAAGTAGCGAAACAAATGGAACATGGCTAGTAATTAGATAAAGTTAATGATACGCGGGACTTCTACAGACCCGCGATCATTTTAACTTTAAGGAGTTGAATCATGAGTATCAATCATTTAAATGGAAGTAGTCTGCTGCCCGCACTTTCGATAGCAGTTTCAAATACTCACACCAAAGTAGCAGCCTCTTCAGATGTAATTCTGCCGTCAACTCCAGCAATAACCAAGGCTGGGAATGATTTCGGATCAGAAGACCAAATAAAACAAGCTATTGAGAAAATTCAGGGCACAGTTAATAACTTGACACGGAATTTGCAGTTCTCTATTGATAAAGATACAGGCCAAACAGTCATTAAAGTTATGGACACGCATACTGAAGAAATTATTAGGCAAATTCCAACTGAAGAAGCAATTGAAATAGCCCGCACCCTGGAGAAAGTACAGGGAATATTATTTAACGGTCAAGCATAATAAAAACATCTTTTAACTATTGATTAGTGAGCTAACAAAATGCTTTCATCACCAGGAATCGGTTCAGGTTTAGATGTGAATAATATTGTTAGCCAATTGATGGCCTTAGAACGCCGCCCATTAATCGCTTTAGATAACAAAGAAGCTACTCATCAAACGAAATTAAGTGCATTTGGTAGTTTAAAAGGTGCTTTAGCTTCGTTTCAGAATAGCGTAGCCACAATGGCAAATCCGGAAAAATATCGTGCTGTTTCGGCTAATCTTTCTGATACTTCATTAGCAAATGTAAGTGCTACATCCTCCGCGATAAGTGGAAGTTATTCGGTAGAGATCCAGACACTTGCACAATCACAAAAATTAAAATCTTCAAATTTTACGACAACTGATACCACAATAGGGAATGGTACAATAACCATTCAATTTGGCACTTACGAAAACGGTACATTTACTCTTAATCCAGACAAAGCCGCTCAATCTATCACTATCTCATCCTCTAATTCAACACTTGAAGGCGTACGCGACTCAATTAATCAGGCCAACGCCGGGGTATCTGCGAGTATTGTCAATGATGGGTTGGGCAATCGTTTAGTGATTTCATCAGATGACACTGGATTAAGTAATGCTTTAAAAATTACAACGATTGACTCAGACAACAATAACTCTGATAACTCTGGACTTTCACAACTTGCTTACGATGCGTCATCAGGTGGTATCTCAAATCTCACTGAAACTGTAGCAGCCAGGAATGCTACATTGATTATTGATGGCATTTCAATTAGCAAAGCATCCAATAAAATTACTGATGCAATCGAAGGGGTTACACTTGATTTATTAAAAACCAATTTGGGTAACGCAACCACACTGAATTTGTCTCGTGACACTGCCAGCATCCAAAGTGCATTAACAACATTTGTTAAGTCATTTAATGAATTAAATAAAACAATAACTGATCTTTCAAAATATGATGCAACAACAAAGCAAGCATCGATTCTGACAGGTGATTCAACCGTAAGATCAGTACAAACAAAATTACGTAATGCACTTTCTGATCCATTGACAACTGCTGGTGGAGGCCTAAGTTTACTGTCTGAAGTAGGTATCTCTTTCCAAACGGATGGAACACTTAAGTTTGATTCATCTAAACTAACTGAAGTACTTAACGATCCGACAAAAGATATTTCAACATTATTTGCTTCTATTGGAAAAACCAGTGACAGTCAAGTATCTTTTGTTAGTGCCGGCTCTACAACACTAAATGGAAAATATTCCCTAAATATTAGTCAATTAGCTACACAAGGAAAAGCGATTGGTAGCACACAAGCGGCATTAACAATAAATGTTGGTATCAATGACAAGTTAGAGCTTAATATTAATGGTGAAACAGTTAACATAACCCTTGCTGATGGTACTTATACACCAGCTTCTTTAGCCGCTGAGATTCAATCAAAAATTAACGGCGATTCCACGATTTCATCAGCTGGTATCAAGGTTACATTATCAGAGTCTGCCGGAATACTCACTATTACCTCAGATCAATATGGTTCTACATCTACGGTTTCAGTTACTGGAGGAAACGGAAAAGCAGATTTATTTGGTTCTCCAAATGAAATTAATGGTATTAATGTTGCTGGAACAATCAATGGCGTACCAGCGACTGGTTCCGGTCAAATCTTGACCGGTAATGGAGACAGCAATGAGCTCGTCTTAAATGTTACTGGTGGAAGTACCGGAGCAAGAGGAGATATCAGTTTTGCACATGGTTTCGCAGCAAAATTAGATACGTTATTAAATGAAATTCTTGATGATCGCTTAATCGATAGTCGCATTGACGGTATCAATTCTTCAATCAAAGATATCGAGGATCAGCGAGAAGCATTGAATCGCCGCCTTGTAGATGTTGAAAGACGCATTCGCGCACAATTTACTGCGTTAGACTCAATGATTGCGGGCATGACACAAACCAGCAATTTTTTGCAACAGCAATTGTCCAGACTTCCTAACACAAACAAATAGATTACCTATCTCATTAAACTATACAAAGGACCAAAAATGTATGCCGCAATAAACAATGGAGTCTCGGCTTATCAAAAAATTGGCGTTGAGACAAGCGTACAATCAGCCGATCCCCACAAACTCATATTGATGTTATTTGAAGGAGCGCAAGAAGCTCTTGCCAAAGCAAAGTTGCATATGCATCGTAATGAAATTGCCGAAAAAGGGCAAATGATCTCTAAGGCTATAATGATTATTGATCATGGTCTAAAGGCCAGCCTAGATATGAATGCAGGTGGTGACATAGCAATTAAATTGCAAGCCCTGTATGAATATATGGCGCATCGATTATTAGTTGCTAATATTCAAGATGATATTGAAATAATCAATGAAGTAGACGGGCTTTTGTTCGAATTGCACGATGCATGGAAAAAGATTGGGGAGCCTAATCAAACCGATACTGCTGCAACTCTAACAATCGCAACTTAATGACTCTTCTCTTTTAGAATATGGATAGTACACAAGTGATTATGACCTATCAGGCCATTCTAGCAATAACTGGCAAAATGCTAATTGCTGCCAATAATAAAGAATGTGATCAGCTAGTAGCTCTGGAGCAAGAATGTAGAAATTTAGTGGAAGTACTGAAAAAAGAAAACAGTGAGACAATAATATTGGATAAAGAATTGCGGCAAGTTAAGTTAGGACTCATTCACCAAATCCTAGATAATGATGCACAAATTAAAGCAATTACCAACTCTTGGATGATTAGGTTGCAAGAAATGCTGCATACTAATGACAAAACACGTAGTCTTCAATTAGCATATCAGTCTATTAACAATGATACATAGTTAGCGTTATAACTAAGATGAGCTATTTCCAGAGAAACTATCGTGATTCCAACTACAACTCCTACTGATTTAATCACACATCTACTTCAATCAAAACTTGTTAGACCCATCACAGCAATTCTAGATTCTCAAAATCCTTCCGTTCCGTTTGAACAAGGCCAAAAATATCAAGCTCTAGTGGAGGCACGTTTATCCAATGGAAATGCCAGAGTTCTGATTGTAGATAAACTTTTACAAATTCCCTTGCCGGATAACTTTCAAGTTGGAAATAAAGTAGAAGTTATTTTTATCGCCCATGAACCTCAGCTAAAATTTCTTATTGCAAGCGAAGCTTCATTAGAAAATGATATAAACCAGACGTCAATCAGTCCAACGGGCCGTTTTCTAGGTATGCTCATGCAGAGTGCATTTAATCATTCTTTGTCGCAAACAATCCATTCCACTATTAGTAGCTCCCCTGTAATTTCTCACAAAACACAAATAAATAGCACTGAATTACCCGTTTTATTACAGAAAGCAATTTCACAGAGTGGATTATTCTATGAATCGCACCAAGCACAATGGATCTATGGAACAAACACGCTTGAGAATTTACAAAGTGAACCTCAAAACAGGTTAATGCCAGAAACAGAAATAACTAAAACAACCAAATCGATACCGCAATCTGCTGATATTTCTATAGCCGCTCATAATATGCCTTTATTATTACAACAATTAACGTCATTGGAAACTGGTCATCTATTTTGGCAAGGAGAAGTTTGGAAAAATCAACAGATGGAATGGGATGTTTTTGAACAAATAGATGACAATAACAAAAATGATTCCATGCATACTACTACACAATGGCACACGCAAATTCGCCTCTCTATGCCTCATCTTGGCAGTATCACAGCAAAAATTTCTTTAAATGCAAATAACATAAAAATTAATTTAGATGTTTCTGAGCATGAAACTGCTAACATATTGAAAAGTAATCAATCACCCTTTGCATCAAACATGCAATTAGCTGGATTAACGATCCAATCACTCGAGGTTCAGAGCGATGACTACAAATGAATCTTATCGAAGCGCTGTCGCGCTCGCCTATCGAGAAGGTCAAATTGCTCCTAAAGTGGTTGCGAAAGGCCACGGTATCATTGCGCAAGAGATCATAAAACGTGCAAAAGAAGCTGGCATCTATGTTCATGAGTCAAGTGAATTGGTTTCGCTTCTCATGCAAGTTAATCTCGACGAACGAATTCCCCCACAACTATATGTTGCAGTTGCCGAATTATTAGCCTGGCTTTATCGTCTTGATCAGGAAAAAATGAAAAATTAGTAAAAGATAATAAATCATAAGCTATTCTTAAAAACTTTGATGGTACTTAATTATGCAAGAAGCTGATCAAAATATTGAAGAATCTAAGATGCTAGAGCCAGCAGGACTCGCAGATGATGAAAATTTTCGTGTTTATTCGGAAATTGATATTTTATTCATATTGCGGAAAATCATGCAATCAAACTCCTTAGCTACCTTATATTTTGGTCACAGGAATAATTTCATTCTAACTAATATCCTTGCTATTAATGCTAATGAAAAAGAATTGGTGTTAGACTATGGCGCTAATGAAAAGATAAGCCAACAAGCATTACAATCCAAAGAGCTGATGTTTATTACTACTCAAAACAAAGTCAAAATAGAATTTTCTTGCACGAATATTCGTAAAATAGAATTTGAAGGAAAAGATGCTTTTTCGCTTAGTCTTCCAGAATATCTATTACGTATCCAAAGAAGAGATAGTTTCCGAATCCCAACCCCCATCGTAAAGCCCCTCAAATGCATTATTCCCATCCAAGTAGCTGATAAACTTATAAATACCGAGATTACATTACTAGATATCAGTTGTGGTGGAATGGGAGCAATTGATCAAAACACTAGCATTAATTTTGAACCTGGAATAATTTACAAAAATTGTCAAATCTCACTTCCTGAAATTGGTTTAGTTAATACAACCATAAAAGTTAAAAATACCTATCCAATACAATCACAAAATGGGGTTTCTTATTACCGTATTGGATGTCAATTTATAGATTTACCAATAAAAACAGAAGCAATGATCCAACGCTATATTGTTAAGCAAGAACAACTAAGAAAAATAAAAGCTTCTTGAGCAGCCACAGTAAAACGCTTGACTTAAAGCCCTAAAAATCAGCTTGAGAGATTTGCTCATATTTTATTGCAATCCATTAGGTATTATTAATTCTATTTATCAAGTGCCTTAATAGTAATTTGAACTAAGATATTGGCAATAACTTTGCTAATAAAAACTTTTTAATTTTATGGGATTTTTTCAGAAACTATTTTTATTAAGATCTTAACTGTAAATCGATAGATCTAGAGCTTATAATGGGACATTTGCAAAGGTCTAAAGATGATAATTCAAAGGATAATTATGCAGATTATTTCCAGGCCGCTTCATTATTTTAAATTACTGAAACTTTTCTTTATATTTTCTTTGGGTATTTGCTGGCAACCACTTGTAATTGCGGAAACAATTGAGAATCTTCAGAAGAATGCAAGTATTGCTTACGAGCAAATGATTCAAGCAAAACGCTCAGCTGAAACACTTGCTAAAGACTTGGCATTTGCAGAAAAACAATTAGCTTCTATGAAACAAAAGGTAACCACGACCGAACGTGAAGTAGAAATTTCCCGGAAAAAATATGAAGATGCCAAAATTTCATTAGAACAAGCAACAAATCGTTGGAAACAAGCTACTGATGTACTGGCCAATGAATGGGAGAGGGTTGAAAAAAATGATTAAAAACTATTTAAATGCAGTAGTTCAGACGGCCTGTTGAAAAACCCCTAATACTACGTTGAGTTAATAATAAAATAGGAGCTTCACTATCTCCTGCCGTTAAAGATCAATGCAAGGCAAGCAAACGCATCAACAGGAATTATTCTCGAC
>CAADGS010000133.1 GCA_900696615.1 uncultured beta proteobacterium | reverse complement strand
GCGCAAGCCGGCGCAAGTGGTTATATTGTTAAACCTTTTACAGCTGCAGTATTAGAAGAAAAATTAAATAAGATTTTCCAGAATATGGAAGCCAAAATCGCTGTGAAAGTATAGTTTTCTCCTATAACAAAATGGTGAGCCTAAAATGAATACAAAATGCCAAATAGAAAAAGAAAAATGTAACAGTGTTGCTCAAAATTCATCCAAAATTAAATCTAAAAAGTCTAATAAAATATCACTCTCCCCTCTAAAAATTTCAGATAAAAGTGCTGAGCATCTTGATTTAACTACCTCATCTGATAAAAAAGTTATTGACCGTATTGGTCAATTGACACGTAACCTTCATGATAGCTTACGAGAACTTGGTTACGACAAGCGGCTAGAAGCCATTGCATCTGAAGTACCTGAGGCACAAGATAAATTATCTTACGTTGCCAGTAAAACTGAACAGGCTGCCGAACGTACACTAAATGCCACAGAAATTGCGATGCCTATTCAAGAAAAATTATCAACAGAAGCCATACTTTTATCTAAGCAGTGGAAAGATGCACTGGAAACCCAACAAACTCAAATAGACACCGAAAAATTCAAGATGCTTCTAATCAACACGCTGGCTTTTCTAGATAACATTCCTGAAAAAACTACTGCAACAAATACGCAATTGTTAGAAATAATGATGGCTCAAGATTTCCAAGATTTGACAGGCCAAGTCATCAAAAAAATCACCCATATGGTACAAAGTTTAGAGCGAGATTTAATTGATTTATTACTTGCTAATGTTGCTGCTAAAAATAAGCCTATGATAACTGATGGACTTTTGAATGGTCCTGTTACAAACCCAGAAAAAAGAGACGATATCGTATGTAATCAAGATCAAGTCGATGACTTGTTAGCTAGCCTTGGTTTCTAGATTATTATATTAAACTTAGATGAGTAATTTCCTTATTCCTATAATGAGTGTATACATTAGAGAGTTTTAGTTGAAAAGCTTTTACCGACTTCATAACAGGCATGATACCTCCAAGTGGCCATACTCGTACGCTCCTAATAGTTAACCCAAAGCCATTGGGTTACAGTAAATTGCGCTTCCTCAATGGTTGCAAATTGATCCATCTAGAGCCATTCATGCCGAACATTCCTATTGTTTTCCGGGTGAGATAGAATCAAGCTCGATAACGCTTTTATTTACCCAGCAACGAAGTGTGCCACTGATATTCTCCGGTTCATTATCAACCTGGCTTGATGCGCCCCATTCAATAATCTGTTCCAGAGCGGGTGACACGCTCTCTGATAGAAGCGATATATCCACTTCTATTTCCAGTCGCCTCGCGAATGAAACCATCCAGTACAGTTAAGGTGAGAAAAGATCTGCCAGTAGTGAGTTGATCAGCTTCAAAATCCATCGATCATGTGTCATCGGGTCTCTTAGGCTCAATCAGCAGTTCCGGCTTTTTTCTTTTAATAGCCTGCGCATCTTGATTATCATTCAATAACTTACCATACACACTACTTATCTTGGAACTTCTCAATGGTGTAATTGACGAGTTCGGATAAAATAATATCTTTATTCACGCACCTCAATCTTCAGCCGCTTTATCAAATAAAAAACGCCCGATTAATTCTTCAAGCACCATAGCCGAATTGGTTTTCATAATTTTATCGCCATCTTTTAACATATCTTCATCGCCGCCAGCAGCCAATCCAATATATTGTTCGCCTAATAAACCAGATGTCAGGATACTGGCAAAGGTATCTTTGGGAAATATAAAACGACTATCCATACTCATAGTCACGATGGCGTCATAAGTTTGTGTGCTGAATTGTATATCCGTGACACGTCCCACAACGACGCCGGCGCTTTTTACGGGTGCGCGCACTTTTAAACCGCCAATATTCTCAAAATTACCGGTAAGAATATAGCTCTGAGATGGATTATAGACATTCAGATTACCCACTTTAAGGCTCAACACCATCAATGCGGCAATCCCTGCCATGACAAACAATCCCACCCATAAATCCATTGTTGTCCGCTGCATCAACTCACTCCTCTAAACATGAAAGCGGTCAAAATAAAATCAAGCCCCAAAATGACTAGCGATGAAGTCACCACTGTTCGAGTGGTTGCACCTGAAACTCCTTCTGCCGTTGGCGGGGCATCGTAACCTTCAAACACGGCAATTGCAGTAACTGCAACACCAAAAAAACAGCTTTTAATAAAACCATTCAAAATATCAAACCTGAAATCGACCGCACTTTGCATTTGCGACCAATAAGTACCTTCATCTACGCCTATGAAAACTACCGTTACCAGGTAACCGCCATATACACCCATCACTGAAAATATAGCCGCTAAAAATGGCATGGAAATAACACCCGACCAGAAACGTGGCGCCACGACACGGGCTACCGGATCAACCGCCATCATTCCCATCGCCGCCAATTGCTCCGTAGCCTTCATTAATCCTATTTCCGCAGTAATAGCGGAACCCGCGCGACTTGCGAACAACAGAGCCGCCACCACCGGCCCCAACTCACGCACCAAGGATAAAGCCACTAACGTGCCGACTGCCGATTCGGAACCATATTTTTGTAGTGTTTCATAACCTTGCAGCCCCAGCACCATACCAACAAATAACCCTGAAACGACAATGATGATTAAGGACAAAACACCGGTAAAATAAAGCTCTCGAATCACCAAACCAAAGCGACGCAGACTTGTCCCTGATTTTAATAACACCAGAATAAAAAACCGGCTGGCATGACCTAAACGCCAGATGCCTTCGATAACACGGTGGCCGATATTCTGGATAGCGGATAGCGCATGTCTAAACACGGTAATCCCCCAGTCCGAGATCCTTTTTATAAGATTGTGCAGGATAATGAAAAGGAACAGGCCCATCTTCTTCACCGTGCACAAACTGATGCACAAACGGCGCCACCGAATCCCGTACTTCTTTCGGCGTGCCATGCGCTGCAATCACACCGTCTGCTATAAAATAAACATAATCCACAATTTTGAGGGACTCTTGCACGTCGTGCGTCACCACGATGGATGTCATACCCAGCGCATCCGTCAAACGCCGGATCAAGTTACCGATTACGCTCAATGAAATCGGATCAAGTCCAGTAAATGGTTCATCGTACATAATCAACATCGGATCCAATGCGATCGAACGCGCCAAAGCGACACGCCGTGCCATGCCGCCGGATAATTCGTTGGGCATTAAATAATGCGCCCCGCGTAAACCCACGGCATGTAACTTCATCAGCACCAGGTCACGAATCATCGATTCAGGCAAATTAGTATGTTCGCGCATTTGAAATGCAACGTTGTCATACACCGACAAGTCGGTAAACAGCGCGCCAAATTGAAATAACATACCCATCTTGCGGCGTAAGCTGAATAGCGCGTCACGACTCAATTCATGCACCACTTCACCAGCGAACTTCACATGTCCGTTAGTGGGTTGGATTGCACCGCTTATCAAGCGCAACAAAGTGGTTTTACCCGATCCGCTTCCTCCCATAATAGCCACCACCTGACCACGCTGCATGTGCATATTAATGCCGTTCAGAATTGGACGTTTATCATAAGAAAAACTCAGATTATTAACCTCGATTAAACTTTCAGAAGTCATACTAACGCTGGAAAAGTTTGCCTGAAAATTGCTGATGGCAATGCTCGATTCTGTATTCGATTTTGATCATGAAACTCATAGTGTTGATTTAATTAACAACTCAAAGAACTAGCAGGCGCTCATTTTAATCCACTTTTTCTCTGGAGATTGGGTAATATTAGTTTTACAACAATATTTTTGCTTTTCCTCACCGTTTTATTTAGACATAAACCCACTCAACCTCAAAATAGCATTATGTTATTCGGCAAAATATTCATATTCATTCATAGCTTAATAATCTGTATAACAGCCTCGACGTTAAGTGCTTCCGAGGTTTATCGCAGCGTTGATGCTCATGGCCGGGTTATGTATTCGGATAAACCTTCCATAGGCGCACGGCAACTCGAAATCCTTAGCTCACCAAGCCGACAACTCCATCGAGTTGCCCGGGTATATGATGGTGATACGATCATGCTGGAAAACGGCAAGCATGTTCGTTTACTAGGACTCAATACTCCTGAAATCGGGGGCTATCAGAACGATGAAGAACCCGGAGGTATGGCCGCAAAAAAATGGCTTCAAGCTCTTTTGCAAAAAAATAAAGTTTTACTGGAATTCGATCATGTAAGGCAAGATAAATATAAGCGTTTATTAGCTCATGTATTCTTACCAAATGGCAAACATATTAATCTGGCAATCCTGGAAAATGGTTTAGCAGCAGTCAGCATCATCCCGCCGAATGGTCGTTACACCGATCAACTTGTCCAGGCTCAGCAAAATGCCGAGAGACAGAAATTAGGCATCTGGTCAATGCCGGAATACCAAGTAAAGCCTATCGCACAAATTTCCGATCAAAACAAAGGCTGGCAACGATTTACAGGCAGTCCTGTATCCATCAAAAAAGGGAAAAAATACACGCGACTTATTTTTACCGACAAAATTGATATCCGCATTGCAAATGCGAATTTAAATCTATTTCCGGCATTGACAACCTATCTTGGAAAAACATTGGAAATTCGCGGTTGGGTAGCACGCAATAAAGACCACCGCACCATGTTAATTCAACATCCAAGCGCCTTGATCATACGTTGATTACTCGAAGTACCGTAGAATTCAGCATGGGGTATTGACGCTTATACGCAGCACATTCACTCGTCTATACTATATCACTACAATATCCGCCCCAGTGGTTAGGTTCCGAGCCACTGCCAATCACCGTTATCTTTGCTGCGACGCCAATAAAGTTGCCATCAGCATCATATAAACGCGTATCTGCAATTTTTGTTATCAATCTCACCTTTTTATCGGCATCCTACACCCGACACCAATTCCAAGCCATCCGCCAAAACGTTGGATAGCACCGATTGAGGTAACAGAGTGTTTATCATGAGCGCATGGAACTATAATAAACTTCACCGCAAGCGACTGAGTTTTTTACATTATTAGGCACTTGTCTATTATCTATCTCACTTAAAAAAAGAGTTTTGTAAATTAAATGTGATTTATTTGTGAAATAAATGTGATTTTTTTGTGAATATATGTTATGCTTTATAAAAATTGCAAAATGAAATTCTCTTTATAAATTACGACAGGAGTTTTTCATGATTTCCAATCTGATTATTTTAGTTATTGTAAGTATTGGAATAATTGCAGACTTACCAAATATATTTGGTGGTTTTATTTTGTCGGATATGATTTTGATTTTATATATAAGTTATTTGATTAAAGCTCTTTTTATCTATTTTATATCCCTAAAATTTAAATCATTTCAAAAATTAATACGGAAACGAGCAATTATCGAAAGTAAGTAATCCACATGTTAGATGAGAAGTAAATACAGCATTGATTAATTGATAACCTTAGAGAAGATAACCAATTCTGTTTATTGACTAATTTACATTTATATATCCTCCAAAGAACAATTCAGCTTATTTAGAATTGTTTATCACTCGTTCAAATCTAATAGAAACACTTAGAAAATCTAAGTGAAAGTTTTGTCCTGCTTAGTTAATTCCCCTACTTAAAATAATACTTCTCCCAATATACAACGCACGGCACGCGGGGCTACTATTCTCTCGTCTTGCAAAGGCATGATTCTTGACATTAAGAATATGTTTATAAACTATTTTTTATATCTACAGAGAAAAGCTAATAAAACAACAGAATTGAAAATTACCTGTCAGTCAGGAATTAATACCTTGTTCGTTAGCTTTATTTATTAACAAGACTGAGTGCAATATCTAAAAGGAATTTACTTATGGCAACGCATATCGATAAAGAGTTATCAGCAAGCAACCAATCCCTTGACAGTATCAATATGAAGGGATATGGATCTGCTGCTTTTCAGGCTCAATATTTTTTTCGTGATACTGCCGCTGGCTTAATAACTGGCGCAATGGCTATTCCGTTATCAATCGGAATAGCCATCATGTCTGATTATCCTATCAAAGTGGGTTTAGCTACCGTGGCGTTTGCTTCATTGATCGGGTGGCTATTCGCTTGGTTTAGACCGGGTAACTATATTGGTTCACCAGGTATTGCCGCGGGACTAGCTCCTGTCCTGGCGCTTGGGGTGGCTTCATTTGGCTGGGAAAACATGGCATTTTGTATTTTTATGACCGCAGTAATGCAAGCAATTATCTGGAAATTTAATTGGCAAAGATATTTGCTCGTGGCCGTACCGGTATATCTGGTGGAAGGATTGCTGGCAGGTGTTGGACTTAAAATTTTCTTGAAATTCTTTGAATTTACCTATGAGATTCCAGCAGAATTGGTGACTGAGAATTTCTGGAATGATGCACGCATATTAATGGTGACCATTTCGGCAACTGGTGTTGCACTTTTCTTATTTCTTTTTTCAATATTTAAAGATAAGCAACCTGCAATTCCTTACTTTGCGCTCATTATAGGTGGTGTCGTGCTTGCGCAGTTCGTTACTGTTCCGATGATCTCTGTCGAAGATGTGGATCTGCATTTCAAAATACCGATGCCCGCTGAAGATGTAACCGTGATGATGCTTGTTTACATGATTCTTTTCTGCGCCATGCTGGCAATCGTAGATGTGATTGAACAAGTTATGAGCAACGCTGCGATTGAGAAAATCGATCCACTCAAACGCAAAACAGATAGTAACAATAGCTTACTCGCGATTTGGATTGCCAACTTGGGATCGAGCTTCTTCCATGGCATGACAAACCTCGATGGTCTTGCTAAAAGCACGACCAATAAATTAGCAGGCGCTATGACCAAATTCTCAGTTCTGATCATTGGTTCTGTTGTCTGCTTCTTTACCTTTAACGTACAGTATCTTGATTATCTGCCTAAATTTGCATTAGCGGCAATCATGTTGTTTACGGGTTACAAAATGATAGCCGGATTGGTACACGTAACACATTACGGTTCGTATGCACTGATATTAGCAGTTATCACTGCAGGTTTGGTATTCAAGGTCGGTATTTTTGAAGGACTCCTGGCCGCAATGGCAATTCATGGTGTCATTCACTACATGGTTTATACCAAACATGACAATTTGCCAGGCAAAGAAGTTATCAAACGTTACTTCCGCAGCCTTAAGGCAGACAACTCAAACTTGCAATAAGAAAGGAAGAAACGCCAAGTTAGGTTTGTAGCAGCATTAATCACTAAAGTGCTGCTACAAAATTCTTCAACAAATTACTAAACAAAATTTAATTATGTACAAAAAAGTTTATGTTGCCATTGATGCAAGTGAGTTTTCGAAACAAGCCCTTACCACGGCAACAAAAATTGCTGAAACTTTCAAATCATCATTATGCATTGCTCATTGTGTAAATGAAGACACCGAATCCGGTCAAGAAGCCGGTCTTGCAGTACTGGAAACTGCAAAAGCCCAAGCTAGTGGTACCGGCTTAGATATCGAAACCAAGCTTCTCACCGTTGATGATCAGTATGGTTTAAACGGAATCAGTATGGCAGT
>CAADGS010000132.1 GCA_900696615.1 uncultured beta proteobacterium | reverse complement strand
TCGACTTCGACCTGGGGCAAGTGCTGCTTAACCCGATCTTCAATCTCATTGACCCGATCGGCTGGTACATCGACCAACACCAGTAGTTTCCCTGCTTCAATTTCATCTTCAAATTCTTTAGTGCGGCGATTGCCGACACTCATACCGACCATGCCACCCAACCACGACCCAACACCCGCGCCGGCCAGCGTGGTTGCCAATAAAACGCCGCCCGCAATGACTGTCGATGCCGGTGGCAACGCAACGGCAACCAATCCGGCGAGCAAACCGGTCGCGCCGCCTAGTGCCAAACCTTGTTCAACAGCAGGGACAAAATCGGATTTTTGTAATAGATTGGCTTCCGGCAAATCTTCAAGTGGCGTTCCGCGTTTAGCGATCACATGGATATGCTTCTCTTCAATCCTTGCTAAAAGCAAATCATCAACAATTTTCTGGGTGGTGGTAATGTCTGGAACTAAAAAATAAATGCGCCGCATGATGTTCTCCTTTTTAAGTAGGTAAATAATGAAAAGAGTAAGTGATACTCTTTGAGTTAAAACGCTATCACATATAGTTATAGCCCTTTTATTTGTCTCGTAAATTAAATTTTAAATATTTTTTACTTAGACATTATATTAATTATGAAACATTCCATAACTCATTCATAGCAATATTATTGATAACCAAAATAAACCGGCTGTTACTTCTGAATCTACGAGCCAACATACCGTAGACAAACATGACCGTGCTCAAAGTAAGCTTTTGGATTAATGATCGCCATGTCCACCATGTTTGCCGCCATGGGAATCGTGGTCGTCATGGTCATGATCATGATCGATTTTTAACGTTTCAAGCGTTTTTCTCTGGACTTCCGTCAGAACAGAATGGATGTCTTTACGTTCATTTATGTGGAAATCAACCATTGCATTGAACGCATCCGTATGATCCTTGCCAAGTTTGGATAACTGAGCATCACTCGTATCGGGATTCATACTTGCTTTTTTGAATGCTTTCATGCTTTTTTTCACTTTTTCCTTAAGGCGTTCGTGTTCCTGTTCATGCTTCAAGTGTAAACGTACGATTTTACCCAGTTGCTCGTCGCTCAACTTCAACGTATCGGCATGAACAACGATCAGATGAGCATAATCGTGACTGTCTTTTTTCGTGCCGTGATCTTTTTTATCACCATGACCGTCTTTTTCTACCTTTTCCTTACCATGGCCACCCTTGCCTTCACCGTGCCCTCCGTGTCCGCTTTGATTGTTATGGCCTTGGCCGTGTTTATTGCCTTCGCCTTGATGGCCTTCAGAGTGCTTACTTCCTCCACTCTGTCCGCTTTCTTTTTCTTGGCCATGTTGATGCGCTTGGGCAAGAATCAAAGTACGGTTTTCCGATTGATGCGGAGCCGATTCGTTACTCGCCAATGCAATTGAAACAGTGCCAAAAATCATCATGGCGGAACCGATTGTGACAAAAGATATGGATTGTTTACTTAACATGAAAATTCTCCTGATTAATTGATTGAAGTTAAAAATTGCGTGTTACACCTTCTGTTGCATGTTGAAACTGCTGAGCAAGTACATTGAGGTTACCGCTGCTGCCACGATATGTTTTTGAGGTTAGACATTTCTGCCAGTCAAAAAGTTATAGATTTAACAGACTGAACTGGCAGATGCCCTATTTATTTTCGATTGACGAAGTTGCCGCTTGCGCAAAAAAAGTATAAGAAATGGTTACCGTATCGATGCCCGCCGGTAACTCGGGATTAATAAAAAACTTCACCGGCATTTGCCTTACTTCACCGGGTTTTAACGTTTGTTGCGTAAAACAGAAGCACTCGATTTTTCTCAGATACTGATCCAAGTTGCGTGGACTGTAACTTGGCACCGCCTGGCCGGTAATTTCATGATCCGATTCATTTTTGATTTCATACATGACTTCCACAAGCTCACCGGGATGTATTTGCACTTTGGATTGGAGTGGTTTGAATTTCCAATGCATACCCCGGACATTTGCATCCAACTCGATTGCAATAAGCCGAGACATGTCGGTCGTAAAAGCATTTTCCGTCGCTACCGGTATGCGTTGATTATTGATGCCGGCCACTTCGCAGAACTTCTCATACATCAGAACAAGCGCGTAACCAAACCCAAACATCACTACTGTAAAAATCAATAATTTCTTGCGTATCGTTTTATTGACTTCGCCCCAGCTTCCAGTTACTGCTTGCTGATTGCTGCTTTTCATAGCCTGATAGTCCTTAAATAAAAACTACAGTTAGCGGAATTGAAAAATAATTAGCACAACTTCATTCTCATCAATTACAAACTTGTATGCTTTTCAACTGAACGAAAAATGCCAATTTCCGCAATTGGAAAATCCCCTGAACATAAAGTTTCTTAACGTTTAATTTTTAATATAGGAATAAGTAAATCAACAAGGTGTAAGGTGTGAGCTTTAAGAAAAATTTTGACGCAAAAACAATCTATCCGAAGGTGTTCGGCATTGAGAACAGGAACAAAAACCAATCGAAAAAGCGAAATTAATTTTTCCGCCTTGAATTGGCGAAGATTAAAAACCTAGAGCGGCTAAATTATGCCCTTTCGCGGCTAATTGGATATCGATTCCACGTTTGCCGGTTACAGTCGGAAATGGATGAATGCTTACCGCATCCACCCAAAGATGACCAATCAGCACCAAATAGACTAGGCAGATCAATCTCAGCAGGGTGCGATAGCTCATTTGGCTCGGGTGCCCGAAGCAAACATTAACCGTTACTGCTTCAAGAAGAATCGAATATTTTCTTACTTGATAAAGATCCACTCAAAAAATCACTACCAACAAAGCTGAAAAAAATGCTTTCAGTTCACCAGCAGAGGTATGTGGGTAAATTTTTCTCGACTATAGAAGAAGTTGAAGGAGGGATACAGTCGATAGAATCATTAACCTCATAGGGATGACTGAAAGCAGGTGTATTATGAACAATCTGTAAGTAATTGAGAATGTGACAAATTGTCGCATCCCCTTTAGATTTACTGACTTTCAATAACCGATTCGCAGCGAACCCATGAAAACAGGGTGCGCGCCGGTTGAAATGTATCAGGCTCCCGTCGCAATTACTTTCATACAGATACCTTACTCATTCTATCAACGCCTTGTATCCGATTTACTGCCTCCGCCAAATCTATTTCGATAGGTGTTATATCCATAGTTTCCCTCCACTTATTGATTTCAATAATCTTTAGCTGAGGATAATGCCATGCCGTTTTGTAGGGAGGATTCATTTCACTGGAATGCCGATTGTTTCAGCGTTACTGCTTTTCAGGACAAGACAAGCTAGTGTTATGACTTCAAGAATCAATAAGATTTATCGCTCGACACATTATAAAAAACTGAAATATTTATTACTGTTCCTTATCCTTTACTTTGGGTGCCACTGGTAGATAGCCCCAGTCCCTGACACTTTGGATGATCTGATCAATATCACCTTGTGCGACGTGTAACATTTTTAGAGCAGTTTCGCCAAGATGAAGGCTTGCTTCGATCGCTTCTGGATAAGCATGGGTTGCACCTGCCTCCAGAAAACGGATACTGGTTTCTAGGTCCCGGGCGCGCGCTATGATTGGAACCTGTGGACAGTAACTACGTAAAAAAGTGATGGCCTTTAACGCCCTTGCAGTACCATCTACCGCAATAACCACCAGGGACGCGCGTTCTGCATGAATCGCCGTTAACAGTTCCGGGTCTGAGATATCGCCGTACGAAACTGGGTGCCCATTTGCTCGTCCCTGCTTGACCAGCTTAGCATCGTTATCGAAGACAGCAAACGGAATATTACTCGCTTGCAATAAAACCGCGATTGCATGACCGACGCGGCCATAGCCCCCAATCAAAACCAGCTGCTGTGGCGCATCAGAGAGTTGATCGGGTATTTCAGCAGGTATTTCGCTGTGCGAAGTGCCTAATAACCAAGCAGCGAAAGGCCTATTAAAGCGAATCAACAATGCACCGCCCACCATCGATAACAATACAGACGCCATCGCGACTTGACTTAACCAGCTATCAATCACACCGGAATCCGATGCAATCACAAGCAAGGCAAGGCCAAATTCCCCGCCTACCGATAACAGCAAACCGGTACGCCATGCGGTCAGCACATCGACACTACTTCGGCGCACCATCACGGCAACAATGATTGTCTTACTGATAACGATTAATAATGTGCCAAGCAATGCCCAATGCCATATTAATTGCAAGGCACCCGGATCGAACCGCATACCAATACCGATGAAAAATAAACCAAGTAAAACATCACGAAAAGGTCGCATGCTGGACTCCACTTGATGGCGGAATTCCGTCTCACCCAAAATCATTCCGGCAAGAAAACTGCCAAATGCCAATGACAATCCTAAATTGCTCGTAGCCCAGGCTGAAAGTAATGCCACTAACAAAACCGCCAATGTAAATACTTCCGAAGAACGTCGTTCGGCAACGATGTGAAACAATGGATGCAGAAACCAGCGGCCTACTACAAATACGACCGTAAAAGCCAATCCTGCCTTGGCAAAAGCCCATCCGAGCTCACCGGCCAGCGCACTGAAAGCAACAGCGGAACCTAGCACAGGAATAATAACGAGAAAAGGTACTGCCGTAACATCCTGGAAAACCGACATGGCAAGTCCGATGCGTCCATGGTGGCTATTTTCTTCTCTTTGTTCGGCTAACTGACTCCCGATAATCGTTGTTGACGATTGTGCATACACTGCTCCAATCACAAATGCAGCTGCAGGATTCACGTCAACTCCCAGCCAAACTATAACGCCGACAACTAATGTCGTAAAAATTACTTGACCGGTCCCCAATAAAAGGACTTGATGCCGTAGCGCTTGTAATTGTGGTATTGAAAAATTGAGTCCGATTGTAAATAACAAAAATACCACCCCAAATTCAGCAATAGTCTCAAATTCAGGCACATAAACCGATGGGCCAATAGTATGCGGACCAAGAATAATACCGACTAAAAGATACCCCAAACTGGTGGGAATCCTTAAGCGCTGAAATACCACCACGACAGTGACCGCCATGCCTAAAAGCAGCAGGATTTGTACAAGATGATCCATCAAATTAAGTTGCTAGGAAAAATAAAAAAGTCTGCCGCCAACGGGGTAGCAAACGTGAAGAACACAAACATTTATAACAGCGCACCTGCGTAAGCTAGCGCCACGATAGTTGCTTTTTCTGGCAAGTAATAAGCGAAAGTGAACAAAAACGAGACCGCCCTAACATCCTGCTCTCCAACTACAATTAACTTTTCAAGCGCAAGCGAATTTTTTTCTCTGTTTCAATGATAGCAAACATGGCGATCCCAACCCCGATAATCAGCAATCCGTCTACAAAAGCAATCGATTCCGTGAAAAATGCAGCCTGAGCAGATGGCAGGTAGGTAAAAATAAGTTGTGCAAGTGAAATTACGATTACCATCAGCCAAATAACTTTGGTACCACGAATCGCTTTCCACGTCAGTGAAGTTCCATAAATATTACGAATGAAAAACAAATGAAAGATTTCCATCACGACAAGCGTATTAACTGCCATAGTCCGCGCCAACTCGATGCTATAACCGCGATCTATTGCATAGGTATAAATACCATATACGCCACATAAGAATAAAATGGAAACCAGAAATATATGCCAAACCAATTCTCCCGAAAGCAATGAATCTTCTCGTGATCGCGGAGGTCGGTACATAGTATTTTGCTCCGTTGGTTCAAAGGCAAGTGCCAACCCCAGTGTCACTGCTGTAATTAAGTTGACCCAGAGAATTTGAATCGGAGTTACCGGCAATGCCATACCAAACATCAGTGCCACGATGATTGTCATGGCTTCACCCGCATTAGTCGGCAATGTCCAGCTGATCACTTTCTTGATATTGTCGTAGACTGTCCGTCCCTCGCGTACAGCGGCGACAATGGATGCAAAATTATCGTCTACCAGTACCAGTTCAGCGGCCTCTTTGGCCGCCTCACTACCCTTCTTACCCATCGCGATTCCTGCATCTGCCCGCTTAAGCGCGGGTGCATCGTTAACCCCATCGCCAGTCATCGCCACTATCAATCCATGCGATTGCAACGCCATGACAAGGCGAAGTTTGTGTTCCGGGCTGGTGCGGGCAAATATGTCGCAATTCATGACTGCCAATTTTAATGCCTGGTCATCCATATTATCGAGATCAGCCCCAGTTAATACTGTCACATCATTGTCTAACCCAATCTGTTTACCAATCGCAGCAGCGGTTTTTGCATGATCGCCGGTAATCATCTTTACGCGTATACCGGCAGACCGGCATTCTCTCACTGCCGAAATTGCTTCTGGCCGTGGCGGATCAATCATCCCTACCATGCCGATAAAAATCAGGGAATTTTCCACATCGGCATATTCCAGAACTGTACGGTGAGGTTCAACCGATTTCATCGCGAAAGCCAGCACTCGCTGACCTAGCGCCGCGATATTGTCGGCTTTTTTATGCCAGTAATCGCTATCTACCGGCTCGGTTCCCTCGGCTACAAGCTGTCTCGAGCACATCGTTAAAATACGTTCTGGCGCACCCTTAACCACTATCATTGCATGATGCATATGGTCATGATTCAATGTAGCCATGAACCTGTGTTGAGCGTCAAAAGGGATGGTATCGGTACGAGTCCATGTTTGCCGTTCTTGATGAACATCTAAATCCAATTTTCCCGCAAATGCTAATAACGCCCCTTCCATGGGATCGCCGTCTACCAGCCACGTTCCGTCATGTTGATGCAATGCCGCGTCATTACATAAAGTAGCAGCACGGGCTAGAGGTTCAAGAATACTATACTCAGCTGGGGCAACGCGCTGTTCGTCGAGCTTCAGCATGCCTTTCGGTTCATATCCGATACCCTCGATTACAAAAAAATGCCGCGCCGTAAGCACCGAAGTTATCATCATCTCGTTGCGCGTCAGCGTTCCAGTCTTGTCAGAACAAATCACAGAAATCGATCCAAGCGTTTCGATTGCGGGTAGTCGGCGCACTATGCAATTGCGTTTGGCCATTGCTTGAACCCCTACGGCAAGGGTGATTGTGAGTACCGCAGGTAATCCTTCCGGTATTGCGGCTACTGCGAGTCCCACAACAGCCATGAAAATCTCTGACAGATCCCGGTGGCCAAAATAATACCCAAAAATCAACAACAAGCCCGAAATGAGTAAGATGGTAATGGTCAGCCACTTTGCAAAAACTTCCATCTGACTGACAAGCGGTGTCGTCAAAGTTTCGATTTCTGACAGTAAGCTACTGATTCGTCCGATTTCAGCGGACACACCCGTTTGAACTACAATTCCCCTTCCCTGCCCACTCGTTACCAAAGTACCCGAGAACATCATACAAGATCGGCTGCCAAGCGGAGTTTCGATGGCGACCGCTTCGACATGTTTTTCTACCGGCATAGATTCTCCAGTCAGAATCGCCTCCTGTGCCTGCAAGCTATGGGACTTTAACAAACGCAGATCGGCCGGTACTTTATCGCCAGCTTCCAGCAACACGATGTCTCCGGGCACGAGCCTTTCACTTTCGACTGTCTGGCGTTCCCCATTACGCAATACAGTGGCTCGAGGTGCCAACATTTGGCGGATCGCATCGATAGCTTTCTCCGCCTTGCTCTCCTGAACGAAACCGATGATAGCATTCGCCATCACCACGGCAAGGATTACCAGCGTATCAATCCAATGACTTAACATCGCGGTAATCACTGCGGATGCCAGCAAAACGTAGATCAGAATATGATTGAATTGCAGTAAGAAACGCATCAGTTCACTGCGCCTAGGTGCTGCTGGAAGGCAATTTAAGCCGTATTTATGCAAGCGGTCTTGCGCTTCCTCCTGGCTTAAACCTGAAATCGAACTATTGAGTTCTTTGAGGATAGCGTCCGCAGAAAAATGATGCCAATGTGTTTGTTCTGGAATCATCTCTCACAACACATCAGTAGGCTTTTACCGGGGAAACAAACCCGTTCGGTTTCAAAGCCACAAGCGAGCATCTCAATTTCTGAACAATATTTTCTGCCGTATTGCCGATAAAAAAGCCTGCGATGCCGGTTCGAGCCAATGTTCCCATAACTAGAATATCGATATTTTGGTGCTCGACATACTGAGGAATCATTTCTTCGGCACGGCCGCGAATATGGTGTACTTGCAACCTTCCGGTAATACCGGATTGCCGAATCAATTCATCCAGTGCAAGACGATGGTGATGCTGTGTGTTCATCACAATGTTTTTTATCTCATCTTCGGTGATTTGAGTCAATGCGCTATGATGCAAATATCCTTCAAACTCATAATCCCAGCAAGAAATAACCGTTAATGGTCTATTAAATTTATCAGCCAATGAGCGCGAAAGCATCAATAAACGCAATGACAGATCGCGAGAGGCAGGCAACTGATTCTCCGGATCAATTGCCACGGCAACGCAAGTCTCATTTGCAGAATGATTGCTCGGGCGGCACAACCAAACAGGACAGGGACATTTACGCAGCAGCTCCATATCGATGGCCTTGAATCCTCTCGAATCTTCCTGTTGTTCCGCTTCTTTAATAACCAGATCATATGCATTTCGCAACACATAACGGATAACCCGGTCTGCAGGCGACTCACCGCTTTCTACAGTAATATTTACTACTAACTCGCCGGCAACATTTGTTAATGTTTGTTTCGTATCCTGAATTAATTTTTCTAGCCGCTGCTTAAGCGATATTTCATATTGCTCTTGATAGATTTGCATTGTGGGTGGGAACGCGGGACAAACAATCAATGCGCTTATCTTCGCTTGGTTATGACTGGCCATGTTCAAGGCCTGTTTTAGTGCTTCCGTTTCTTCTGAAAGACCGTGACTCACATATAAAATATCACGAAAATTTTGCATATCAATTCCTTATTACTAGAACCTAACTAAACATAATTTCCGGCAACCGTATTGCTATCCAAGTTGTCACGAGATCATGGGTTAACATTTGTAAGATTTAGTTCTTCCTGTTCAATTTAATCGCCAGGGAATTTCAAGGTTTATTTTCAGGTACTACAAGGGAAAAGCAACAATAACCTGTTTTTTTACGTTACAGGACTGAATGTGATCGATCACGTTCAGATCGAATGAGCGGAACGCATTGTCTTCTTTTTGCTTCCCAGCGTTTACTGAATCATTCAACGTTGCTCCCCCCTTTGTACCATCACAATGGTATCCGCTGACTTAGATTCTTAGAAACTATTACGAACTTGTAAATAAACTTTCAGAAGCGGCTACACAATCTTAATGCTTATCGATAATAATCTGCTTTCTGAATTACGCGACCCATTCTATTATCACTAACATAAACAAAATAAATAAGACTACAAAATATGCCTCAGACAATCTTTTCATTTATATTGCTCCCGATCTATATTGAGTTAATAACAAATTATAAGGCATACAGACAGTCCAAAAGTTCACAAAAAAATAACACAAAATTCACAATTAATTCACAAATTAATTTTTATTAAAATTTATTTTCTTATTTCAAATACATCGCATTTTTAAACGCGGTTAGCATTTTTAATATTAATTTCACGGTATTCATGTTGTTGCCGATTAAAAAGCCAAGCTATCTGAAGGCAGCACTTCCCGAGTGAAATCATCACAATTCAAACGCTATACAGATTAGAAATCTCTTTTAAACTTGTTCTACAAACACACTCAAAAATAACGCCTTATTGTTGTTCACTTCAAGCATTGGTTCTACTGTAATCATTGCAATAATTACTCGTCCGGTAACTCATGCCACTAGCGATTTACTCAATCTGAGATCCAATCATTTATCCAATACCATGGTTCTTAAATTTGCAATTTTGCTAATCCTCTTCAGTATTACATGCTTAGCTAACGCAAGGAATGAATTAACCAGTAATCATTTTCTCGATTTAAGCATCGAAGAGTTAATGAAAGTCAAAGTAACCACCGTTTCCAGAACACCTCAAAAGCTCACTGAAGTCGCCTCAGCTATTTTTGTGATTACTCAGGACGATATTCGGCGTTCCGGTGCAACCAGCATTCCGGACGCCTTGCGCATGGCCCCTGGTGTGCAGGTAGAACGCGTCGGCACGGATAAGTGGGCCATCAGTATCCGCGGTTTTAATGGTTTATTTGCTAACAAATTACAAGTACTGATGGATGGCCGCAGTGTTTATTCATCAATTTTTTCCGGGGTATTGTGGGAACAGCAAGACACGATGCTGGAAGATATCGAACGGATCGAAGTTATACGCGGTCCTGCGGCAACGTCTTGGGGTTCCAACGCGGTCAATGGCGTTATTAACATTATCACCAAAAAAGCTATCGACACCCAGGGCACGCTTATCACTGCTGGTGGAGGTAGTTTCGAACAAGGCTTTATGAGTGCGCGTTACGGTGGCATGATTAATGAAGAAACGCCTTTTCGCGTATATGCAAAAGGATTCACGAGAGGCCAAACCCAATCATTATCCGGTGAAAATGCTAACGATCAATGGCACTCAGCCAGAGGGGGATTTCGCCTTGATCATCAACGCGGCATTGATCAATTTACGTTACAAGGCGATTTTTTTTCTAATTTCAATGGCAGTACACTCGATAAAACTTCCCTCCATCTGTCAACTAATCCAACCGGTGAAATGCGCGGACATAACGAAGGAGGCAATATACGCCTTCGCTGGGACCGGACGTTTTCCGAATATTCTTCATTCATGTTGCAAGCTTATTACGACCGCACCCGCTCACAACTATTGCCACTCGGAAAATTCGATGCTGAAAGTTTTGACATTGATATGCAATACCGTTTTCCGCTCTTTGATCGACATAATCTGACATGGGGCGCCAATTATAGACTCTATCACAATAAAGTTTTTGACACCGGCTTATATACATTTTCTCCACGTTCGCAAACCAATCACTTAATCGGCACATTTATCCGCGATGATATTACCCTGATACCTGACCGTTTGTTGTTCACCATAGGCAGTCGATTTGAACATAACGATTTTACCGGCATGGAAATACAACCCAATGCACGTTTGATGTGGACGCCCAATGACAGCAATTCAATATGGTTAGCAGTATCCCGCGCTGTACGGACACCTTCTCGTGCTGAAAACGATGCCATGATTAATATTAGCCAGCAATTGCAAAACGTCCCCGGCTTATCCGCCTTGCCGTTTCCTATTACTGCGATACTGAACGGCAGTCATCGTTTTAATTCGGAAAAACTGATCGCGTATGAACTGGGATACCGGCATCAATTCACACCTCAGGCCTCGATTGATGTAACAGGGTTTATTAACGATTACAGCCAAATGCGAGACATCAGCCTCGGTGCATTATCGATAGGCACTGGCATTCCGAGACAATTTCTACTTCCTATTACAGTTAATAATCAGGGTTCTGCATTGACTTACGGGATTGAAGCGTCCATTGATCTTAAACCGCGAGACAACTGGCGCCTCCAAGGCAGCTACAGTTTTCTCAATATTGATTTTTCATCGAATAACTTTCTAAAAAGTTCCGATCCATCTGGAGGAGGTTCAGAGAAGATAACGCCGCACCATCAATTATCGGTTCGGTCTAATTACGATTTCTCCGAAAAATTGCAACTCAATTTATGGCTGCGTTATGCCAGCGAGATCGCTTTTTACAATATTCCAAGCTATGTCACAATGGATGCAAAACTCGTATACCGGCCATTAAAAAATACCGAATTGTTCGTTGCCGGTCAAAATTTATTCAGTCATAACCATAGGGAATTCGCGTCCGAGTTTCTCCCGATAGTACCCGTGTATATCCCGCGTGGAGTATACGCTGGGGTGCAATGGCGTTTTTGAAATGAGCGTTAATTTATTCGTCAGACAACGCTATGGCATATTCAGGCGCCGTTACGTCTGCAGTTTTATTTTGATGCTGTGGATAAGCTATGGTTTGCCGATTTTCCATACTGCTGCGACAGCCGATACCAATTTAGAATATCAAGTCAAAGCAGCGTTTATTTATAACTTTATAACTTTTACTTATTGGCCTGACAGTACAAATCAAACAATTCAGCTGTGTGTTTATGGCGAAAACTATTTCGATGGTGAAATGGATAAGTTACAAAACAAATCCGTAAACAAAAAACCCATTACTGTCTCTTACATCAATGATTCTAGTCAGTTAAAACAATGTCAGGTCGTTTTTTTCTCAAAATCGGTAAGCGCCGACTTATCAAATTTGTTACAAAGTTTGTCAAACGAATTGATACTGACAGTGGCCGATACGCCTGGAGCGATTTCACATGGTGTGGCAATCAATATGAATGTAGTCAATAGCAAAATTGTCTTCGAGATTAATTTAGCTATCGCCCGAAAATCCGGATTGGATTTTAGTTCCAAATTGCTTCAACTGGCCACCAAAGTGTATCAATAAAACACTCAATCTAGATTATGGTCATTTCGCATCCAATAACAATAATATTATATTGATTTAACAGTATTTATTATTGAGATTATCACGACAAACATAGATTGACCACTCGCGCTTCTTATCATTCACCAGCGGCCAATTAAAGCTATCAAAATCTGGCGGAATCAGAGAATATTCGTTTCCGCTGACGTTATGCAAATATGGCTGTCAATTTTGCTACCAAACCACTTGCGATAGGTTGAAACACCCCCAAGAAGTTATTCAGTTGCATGATGCCGATGATAAAAATCAGCAAACCTCCCGCTACTATGCCGTATTTAAGGCCCGATACGAAATTTGCAGATGCAGGCGCACGCGTATAAGTCTCATTAGAAAATGCCAGGAATATCCTTAATATACCGAGTAAAAATCCGGCTGCCACACATCCGAGAAACAGATGAATGCCACAATGAATTCTTTCCGATATGCTTTCAGCGGCAAGCTCTAAACTGGCAAAACGAAAGCAAACGATAATCACAAAAAGCAATATAAGGGAATTCCAGAAACCCCCGAATCTTGTTTTAATTTCACTCTCCATACTCATAGTTCTCTCCCTTGATGATTAATAATAATATTGAAATACCATTGCAAAAGTCATTTATATATTTGTTTTCAATTGATAAATCTTTTTAAATCACGCCCAATCCATTGATAATTCTTATACTTTAAATAGCTTAGGGCCAGGTAATTATAGCCAAATTAAAATGGCTTGTAGCTACCACGACAGAAACAATCGATCACTCCCCGATAACACGACATCATCGGCGGACGTCAGCCTTTTCAATGCCAGGAAATCAATTGCCGAATCGGCTGACATTTAGCCTGGTTAACACTATCTAAGTACTTCGGCGGCAAGAGCGAAGTGGATGAATGGGTGAAGAGACAGGATCAAGTGCCAACAAAAGCTGCCGCCCTTCCGGCGCGTCATCTGAGTATCCCGGTGGAAAAGCAAAAGTTATGGCTATTCTGGCATCTGAGGCAACCGGATGAATATCGATTCATCCGGGTAGCGTTAATATCCCAATTACCGAAGCGCTTGGGTAATCCGCGTCACTTGCAACCATGTTCGGTAACATACCGAAAGCACTGAGGATTCGTTGATTGGAATGACTGGTGTGGCAAGGTTATTGCGGCATGCAGTGTTTAATCTCTTGACAATGGCATTCGATGATTACTATCGCCATAAGATATCAAATAGTGTTTACAGACCCTGATTAAAATTAGACCAACACCTACCACGGTACAACTTGTCCGTCAAAAGCATAAAACTTGCCGGAATCTTCAAATTTCAGATTATCAATAACCCGCCGCATGCCCGTTACACTTTGCTCAGTCGTAATCAATCCATTAGGACCGCCCATATCGGTTCTCACCCACCCCGGGTGCAACAATACTGCGGTAATCCGCCTTGCATTCAAATCAATGGACAGACTTTTCATCACAATATTAACCGCTGCTTTACTGGAACGATAGATATAGCTACCGCCGCCACGATTATCAGCGATGCTGCCCATTTTGCTGGTAATGGTGATGAGAGTTTTCAGTTCACTTCTAGCGATATGCTGGATAAAAGCTTCTGCCATCTTAAGCGGCGCCATGGTATTGACAGAAAAAGCATAATTCCAGGCGGCATAATCAGTGGCGCCAAATTGATCGCCCTGATCTGGCGGATAAACACCGGCATTATTAATCAATAAATCTATCGCTTGTGCCGAGAGGCCTTGCGCCAGTTGTTCGATCTGCACATGATCAGTAACATCCAGCTTATGGATACTTATTCGATCAGGAAATTGGGCTGCTAAACGATTCAAGGCTTCCCCTGCAACGGGATTGCGGCAACAGGCTAAAACTTGCCATTCTAAGCGTGCGTACTGGTGCGCAAACTCTAGTCCTATGCCACGATTGGCACCGGTAATCAATACTGTTTTCATTTTTCCTCCTTATCGTGATATCACGTTGCGAGCAAGATGCCTCACTGCAAGCGAATTTGAATATCCCATAAGTCGAGGTAAAATAACAAATCAATTTATATCGATTCCTGAAATTTTCAGATTGTCTGTTAACAAGTAATTATCGACAGCAGTTTGCTTCACGATGGTTATCAGAATATCCCAAACTTTTTTATTACAAAACCATGATTGAAATCATTGCTGCGCTGGCCCGAGGATCACAACTGACCGCCAACTTAATCTTTTTCGGAAGCTGCTTTTTTCTCGCAATGATCGGACGCAACAAAGATTTATTTCAGGTTTCCTGGGTGATTCGTTTGGAACAATTCCTGCCCTGGTTGGCAACTATCGTAATGCTTGGTCTTATAGGTATTTTGGCTACCACCACAAGTGAAGCCACCGGTATGGCAAGCAATGCCTGGAACCCGGTCGCATGGATGGAGATTATTCAGCGAACTCAAATAGGTCATATTTTACTTGCACGCATTGTGCTGGCCATGGCGCTATTGATCGCAGCACTCGCTATACGGCGCTTAAGTCGCCAGCGTTGGCACTACCTTCTATGTGCGCTTTTTGCTTCGTTTCCCTTGATAGCCGGCACCTTGATGAGCCACTCCAGCGCCGATGAAATGTCATTTACAGCAGTGGCTCCCTATGCACTGCATATCTTGCTGGCTGGCGTGTGGTTCGGTGCATTGCCGGCTTTACTTTATATCATCGTTAGCGACACTAGAAACTCAGATAATGCGACTTATTCCAGTGCCGCTTATCTGAAGCTATTCTCGAAAATTGCGTTACCTGCAATGTTGCTGTTGACAATCACAGGTTTGATTGTAACCGACCGGCTGGTTGAAACTTTTTACCATACGCTGGTTTCCAGCGCTTACGGCTGGTTGCTAATCGCCAAGCTAATCATTTTGTCAGTAATTCTTATTATTGCAGCACAGGTTCGATTTAAATGGCTTCCAGTATTTTCACAAGAAACGTCTCAGCAACATCGGGACACGGCAAGCCGTTTGAGAAAATGGGTAGGGATAGAATTTTATCTTGCATTGGTACTGGTGTTCATTGCGACGATATTGGCCAACACCCTGCCCGCCAAACATACTATGATCGAAAACTGGCCTTATCCTTTTCGTTTCTCAATAAATGCTACTTGGGAAGAGCCCAATGTTCAGCGAATGGTTTGGTTAGGTGCGGCACTGTTTGTTATTGCACTCAGCATGATCTGGCTGGGCATACGAAACAACTGGAATAAAACGAAAAAAATTCTTATCCCGGTCATGCTCAGCATCAGTTCAATGGCAATAGCCCTGCCACCATTGGCTATTGATGCGTATCCTGAAACTTATTTGAAACCCACTGTGCCTTTCGATGCAGTGTCCATATCCAACGGCCTGCAATTGTTTACCGCACACTGTGTCAATTGCCATGGTCCGCAAGGCAAAGGTACGGAAACAATACCCGATCCCGATACGAGAGACCCAACCGACTTATTAACCGAACCGCATACGGCAAACTATACCGTCGGCAACGTTTTTCACTGGTTATCCCATGGCATTCCAGACACCGCCATGCCTGGTTTCTCTGCAACATTGACAGAAGAGGATCGCTGGGATCTCGTTAATTTTCTCCACGCTCTATCGCGTGGATTTGACGCACGCCTGCTAGGCAGCATGATCGTTCCTGAAATGCCTGCCATTGCATCGCCGGTATTTAACTATTCAGCAACCGACGGTTCTAGCGGTAATTTAAAAGATTTTCGTTTAAAAAAGAATGTCCTGATGGTGCTATTTTCCTGGCCACGTTCTAAGGAGCGTTTTTTTCAATTAGCCGCCGTCTATGACAAAATCAGAGCACTCGATACAGAAATTCTCGCTGTTCCCAATCATGCGCTAAGCGAAGAAGAATTGCAGCAAGTAACGAACATCGTTCCCTTTCCAGTTGTTACCGACGGTTGGACTGAAATTAAAGACAGCTACTGGCTGTACCGGCGTGTCAGGACTGTCCCGGATTTATCGGGCAAAGGCATGTTTCCGGGTCACATGGAGTTTGTAACCGATCGTTTCGGATACTTACGAGCCCGCTGGGTTGCACAATTTGAAGGATTTGGTTGGCAAAATATCAGCGCCCTCACGACGCAATTAACGCAACTCAATCAGGAAGAAGAAATCATGCCTCCACCGGGCGAGCATGCTCATTGATTAAACTACCTCATTGAAAAATTCATTTATATTTAAACAATTATTGGTTTGAATTCATCTCAGAAATTAATTTGTTATTACTATAAAAAAATCATTGAATAGTAATTCAAGTAGTGGCGATCACGGGAGTACTGTGAAGTGAATGACCCGAATACCAAAATATTATGGATAGCGCTCTGTAAAATCAGGGAAAATGCACAACAAATCGATACAGGCAGTAAAAAAATTTCAGTTCATAAACTCCAGGGAGCAATCGATAAAAACCAAGTTGCTTACGCAATTACAAATAATCAACCGAATCTTATTTGTTTCGATTATGACTTCCCAGATTTGAACGATTTACAGTTACTCAGACAAATTCGATTCAACCATTCCCATATTCCCGTCGTCATGCTAACGATGCAGCACAGCGAAAATCTCGCGGTTTGGGCATTCAGAACAGGGGTGAGAAATTATCTCGTGAAACCGCTCGAATGCGAAGCCATCGTCAACGAGTTCATTCAGCTTTCTGCGTTATTCAAGCCCGGTCACTCCAAACCAAGAATCAATCTCTTAAGGTCTTACCTGATTCCTCAGGAATTTCATTTTCTTTCAAAACCGGTTACATCCAAGCGCACGATTTCAGCAATCAACCACGTGGAAAAATATTTCCACGAAAAAATTACCGAAAAAGAAGTGGCTTCAATTTGTGGAATGAATATTTTTATTTTTAGCAGAATGTTTCACAAAGAGCAGAACATGACTTTCCGCGAATTTTTAATCCAGTACCGTATTACGCAAGCTAAGAAATTTCTTCGCAACCCCAAAATAACGATTACGGATGTAGCGCAATTAAGCGGATTCACCGACACATCCAGCTTTTCACGCCTGTTTCGCCGTTATGTCGGCATGGCGCCATCAAACTATCAAAAGAAGTAAGTTACTGGTCAATTTAATTACGTGAACGCACTACTTTCATGGAGTATTTTCGGGAATGGAATTTTCTAACACACCCTAGCAACTTGCAAAAAAACCCAAGAAAAAAATCAAAAAAAACCTATAACCCCCACTCAAATATGTATATAGTCAAAACATAAATGTCACTTTTGGTGAAGGAGTTAATCTCTACAAAAGATACTTAATTATTTCAAATCGAGTTCTCCATAAAACTTCTATCGCGTACATGGCTGAATACTTAGTATCAAACTTTTTGCAGCGATTGTTTTTCAGTTTGACAACACAAGGAGATTTATCATGGCAATAGTAAATGGAACATTTTTTAACGACGATGGCAATACGCTATTACCCTTATTGGGAACCAACGTTGCTGATGATATGAATGCGAACTGGTCATCGGGTAATGATTTGATGCTGGGATTTGCGGGCGATGATATTTATCGGATCAATTCAACACTCGATGATATACGTGAAATTGCCGGTCAGGGCACCGATACGGTTATTACTCGCAATGCCACGACAACTTTAAAAACCAATTTCGAGAATCTTACATTGGACAACACTGCTGGTTTTCTGACTGCAGTTTTTGGAACAGGCAACAGCGCTAACAACGTCATCACCGGTAACAGTATTGCCAATTTCCTTGCTGGAGTAGGCGGTAACGACAC
>CAADGS010000131.1 GCA_900696615.1 uncultured beta proteobacterium | reverse complement strand
TAACACTACTTTTCTTCACAATTGTGAAAAATTCTGCTTTATTACAGTTTTATCACTGATTTTTATGTATTAATAGGTAGATTATGGTTGTATTCATTTTCTAATTGATTAGAAATGAATATTTATAATTGCGAAGGGGAATATCTGTACGAATTAAGCAGATTTGTCAAAACTTATTTCTGACCGAATCAATAGTTATTGCTCTAGCGTTTGTCTAACGATAAACTATTAAATAACATCGTTATATTTTCTTTTTATAACATTCAATATAGCTTGCTCAGTGTTTGTGGCGTTGTTTGGTTAATAGCTTTTAAGCAGCCGATAGATAAGGAGATGTTATGCGATTAGGAATTCTTGATTGCAAGATTAACAAATTGCATGCATTTTTGTTTGTCATAATCACGATATTGGCAAAGGATGTTATTGCGACAGAGGAATGGATTTATACGGTCAAATCCGGCGACAATTTGTGGAATGTGACTGAGCGCCATCTCAAAAATATGCGGTATGTGCAACCGCTGCAGAATTTAAATAAGATTCAAGATCCCTATGTGCTACCACCGGGTACTCGATTGCGTATTCCTATTTCTTGGACAAAACAGTTAGGGGCCGCATCAGCGCAAGTAGTAAATGTGCATGGCAAAGCCATGCTTAAGCGGAATAACCAAGCCGAACTGCCAATCGAACAGGGTATGGAATTGCTAGAAGGTGATGAGATACGCAGTGAGAATGATACTTTTGTTACGATAGAGTTTGTAGACGGATCACAGCTACGTATTCAGGAAAATACCTATCTGCGTTTGAATGATATGCGGATATTTGGGGATTATGGCTTAATAGATACACTGATCGATTTGCACCAAGGTCGTACTGAAAATTCGGTACCTACTGAATCTGATAAGAATACGCGTTTCCGTATTAGAACACCTTCTGCAATCACTTCGGTGCGAGGTACGGATTTTCGCGTGGGGATCACCGATGAGAAATTGACCACTAGCAGTGAAGTATTGGCAGGTGTGGTAGGTGTCAGTGATAAAAAAACGCGTCTTGACGTTTTGGCAGGCTACGGTACGATCACCGAACAAGGCAAATCACCGGCACACCCGGTAAAATTACTACCGCCCCCAGATTTAACTGAAACAAGACGCTACTATCAGAGCCTGCCATTGATAATCAATCTAAAAACGCTGCCAGGCGCTCAGGCTTATCGTGCGCAAATAGCGATTGACCCGGATTTTAAAAATTTATGGTCTGAATTTACAACTGTCAGTTTACCTTTTCGTGACGGCGACATTCCAGATGGCGATTATTGGTTGAAAATTCGAGGCATGGATGGGTCTTTCATTGAAGGTCAAGACGCCATTATTTCCTTCTCACTCAATGCCCGCCCGGAAGTTCCTTTCATTATTGCGCCGTTGCCTGAAGGAATGGTAGAGCCTGAAAAACAAGAATTCAAATGGGCGCAGCAGCCTGAAGCATCGCATTATGTCATTATGATTAGCCAGGATTCAGGTTTCTCTCGTATGCTTTATTCTAATCATGAGATTAGGGAAAACAGCATCGTGTTATCCGAGTCGTTGCCGCCCGGACATTACTTCTGGCGTATTTTCTCGGTTTCGCCCACCGAAGGAGCGGGTCCAATGAGTGACCCGATGCCTTTCCGGGTTCCTTTTCCTGCACCGCTACTCGAAGAAACCAAATTGAATGAGAATGAAATGACTTTTGCATGGCGTGCTGCTGCAGAAGGCCAGAGCTTTCATTTTCAATTCTCTCGAGATAGCGAATTTACCGATATCATTCATGATGAAGTAACGACTGCATCAACAATAACCATTACAAAACCATCCAGCGGCACTTATTACTTACGCATTAAAACCATTGAAGCCGATGGTTTTCGGGGACCGTGGGGGGCATCTCAAAATATTGAAGTGCCGATAAGTATATCGCCTTGGTTTATGCTGTTGATGTTATTACCGCTGTTTGTGCTTTTATGATGCCGATTGGTTTACTTGAACAGCGTAATGGCTTTAACTACCTTATTGTGGTATTGCTGACAAGCGTTATTGTTATTGCCTATACAGAAATACTCGAACGTTTTGATTTTATTATTTATGACAAGTTATTGACTCTAAGTCAGTATCCGTATGACCCCGATATCGCCCTCATTACTATCGACGATGAAAGTCTTAGGATTCTTGGACATTGGCCCTGGTCAAGAAAAATCCATGCCGAACTAATTAATCGATTGGCAACTATTGGTAACAACTCAGTAGTGCTGGATTTGTTGCTTCTAGAACCGCAGCTAACGGATCCCAATGCTGACCGGTCATTGGCTGATGCTATTGCACGGCACGGAAATATCGTTCTCCCTGTGGCTCCAATCTTTGAAGGCAGTAGGGCACTGTTAACGCTTGCTGAACCTTTGCCGAGCTTTGCACAACATGCTGTATTAGGTCATGCCGATATTGAACTGGATAACGATGGCGTAGCGAGACGTGTTTTTCTTTATGCAGGTATCAATGCTGCTGCCTGGCCAACACTGGCTTTGGCATTAATGGATCCCGCAAGCCCAAGGAAAGTGCATCAAGCAAGGATACTTAATCAAGAAACTTCTACACAAGAAAAATTCTGGATAAGGGCGCAGGAAGCACTCATTCCTTACACAGGTTCGTCGGGTAGTTTCCATCGTATTTCCTACGCACAAGTTTTATTTGATGATGAAACACTCATTACTCTAAAAGATAAAAAGGTATTGATTGGCATGACGGCCGCTGGTATGGGTGCCCGCTTTGTAACACCGTTATCACAATTAAACCGTAAGCCGATGACCGGGATTGAATGGCATGCGCATGTTGTTTCGATGCTAACCAATAACCGCATGATAGATACGGTTTCCAACGCGATTACAGCGCTGGTGTCAGCTATGTGGATAATTGGTATTCTGATGGCCTTGATGTGGACAGGAATAAATGTATCAATTCCGTTGCTGGCAATTTTATTGATTTCTGGTTTGTTGTTCTCAGGTTTGTTGCTTCAGTTGGGGCAAGTCTGGATTCCGCCCACAGCTGCTTTGGTGGGAACATTATCGCTTTATCCCTTATGGAACTGGCGGCGCATCGATGGTTTTTTGCGTTCGATGTGGCTTGCGAAACTACATTCCAGTGCTGCGCTCGAATCGATTGACGATGGTGTGATCATTACCGATGCAAGTAATCATATTCTTTACTTGAACAGAGGCGCAGAAAAAATCCTTTGTACGCAACTAAGTCATGTCAAGGGAAGATTTTTGCGTGAAGTTCTGGAATTTTGCGCAGCAAGCGGTGATTTTCCTTTCATTCAAATAGAAAAAGATATTTTTAATATCGAACTAAATCAACCTGAAATGATTGAATGTGTTCTTAAAACACTTCATGGTAGCGAGCGGACAGTGCGCATTACCCGCAATCAATTATACGATGATCATGAAATCCGTTTAGGCACGGTCATCACTATGACCGATATCACCGATAAAGTCGAGCTGATCCGGCAGGTTACGCAACATCAAAGTTATGATGCACTGACAAAACTCCCTAATCGATCCAGATTGCTGATTCAATTTGATTGCATGATCAGGGCAATTCAGAGTGAGAAAACGATTATTACAATAATTGTTATCACGCTGGATAATTTCAAGAAAATTAATGATGCGATGGGGCATCACGCGGGAGACAAATTGCTTAAAATGGTTTCTACCCGTTTATCGGAAAATATCGGATTTGGTGATATCGTGGCGCGCTGGGGCGGCGATGAGTTTGTTGTATTGTCAAATCGTCTTGATAAAGAGGATGCTGCACTTAAATTTGTGCAACAAATTCTCGAAGCAATTCGTCAGAAATTTGAAATTGAAGGCTTGGAGGTGTTCGTATCAGTCAGTATCGGGATTAGTTTTTATCCTCGAGATGGTTTTTCAAGCGAAACGGTTGTGGCAAGGGCCAGTACAGCTATGTATCGCGTCAAGCAAGAAGGTGGTAATGGATATGGGTTATATTCTCCCGAATCATCCGCGGCTTGGACACGCGATCAACTCGAGCTGGAACAGGAATTGCGCGCTGCAATTAATAATAGCGAGCTGCAAGTATTATTTCAACCTATAGTCGACGCACAATCACAGCGTATCACACACATGGAAGCACTGGTGCGCTGGTCTCATCCCAAGCGGGGTTATTTATCACCCAGTGAGTTTATTCCTTTAGCAGAAGATATCGGACAAATTGAGCAACTGGGCAAAGTCGTATTGAGAGCTTCATGCGTTGCAGCATACCAATTACTGCAATTGGGATACCCTGTTCAAGTTTCTGTAAATGTCAATCCTAGACAGTTATTAAACAAGAATTTTTCACAAGTGGTTTTTGAGGTGTTGTCAGAAACCAAGTTGTCCGCAGCGTCTCTGATACTTGAAATAACCGAAAGCGCAATTGTTAGCGACATGGATCGAGTCAATGAAGTGCTAAAAGAGATTCGTGGCATGGGTGTTTTACTTGCGCTCGATGATTTTGGCACAGGATATTCTTCGTTGACATTATTGCGTGAATTTCCAATCGATATTTTGAAAATTGACAAATCTTTTGTTCGTACATTGGATCAGAATTTCAATGATCTGAAAATTGTGCAAGCAATTATTGGATTAGCGAAGAATCTGGATTTGAAAATTATTGCCGAAGGCGTGGAAACGAAGCAACAGTCTAATATATTGTTACAGCATGAGTGTTATTTTCATCAAGGCTATTATTTCAGCAGACCTATTCCATATGAAGCATTATTTGAAATGCTGCATGCAAAACTCTGTTTTAGCGAGGCCGGATTCAAATAATTACAGCGATAAATCAAGTCAATGCACTCTATGCTGAGGCTGATAGAGGTTTAGTCGGGAGGGCGATCATTTTGATTCTTTTAGTTTGCGAATCTGCTTCTAAAATTTTGTTACTTGCACTATAAGAGAAAATTATTTATATTCCGCGCTATGCTAAAAATTAACAAAAATTTTTCTCACATTCTCTTACCAGCACTGATGTGTTTGCAGCTGCTGCCATTGCGCCTTGCGCGCTAAATATTTTTCCTCTTTATTCTTTTACCCTATAAAATTCGATAGATAAGCTTTTTACAGAAAGCGAATCTTTCATATTGCAAGTTGTCTTCTGAAATGGAGAACGTAATGCCAGAACATTTAATTATTTTTGACACGACCCTACGTGATGGTGAACAGAGTCCCGGAGCCTCAATGACAAAAGAGGAGAAAATCCGTATTGCCTGGCAATTGGAACGTATGGGTGTAGATGTGATTGAAGCCGGTTTCCCTGCTGCCTCGAATGGAGATTTTGAAGCGGTCAAAGCCGTAGCTGATTTGGTGAAGGATAGCGTGGTATGCGGTCTCGCGCGCGCCATTGAAGCAGACATCAAGCGAACCGGCGATGCATTAAAGGGCGCGCAATCAGCGCGTATTCACACTTTTATTGCAACATCGCCAATTCATATGAAAAATAAACTGAGGATGTCGCCGGATCAAGTTATCGAACAAGCGGTGAGAGCTGTGAAATGGGCGCGCCAATATACAGATAATGTTGAGTTCTCTCCGGAAGATGCGGGACGTTCTGAAATCGAATTTCTATGCAAAGTACTCGAAGCAGTTATCAATGCTGGTGCGACCACGTTGAATATTCCTGATACGGTTGGTTATACCATGCCCGAACAGTTTGGTAAGCTGATTCATGATTTGCGTGAACGTATCCCTAATTCTGATAAAGCAATTTTTTCGGTTCATTGCCATAACGATTTGGGTTTGGCTGTAGCCAATTCACTGACTGCTGTGATGAATGGGGCACGGCAGGTAGAATGTACCATTAATGGGTTAGGTGAAAGAGCGGGGAATGCATCACTTGAAGAAATTGTGATGGCTGTTCGAACACGTCAGGATTATTTTCCCTGCGATACAAGAATAGATACAACGCATATCGTATCTGCAAGCAAACTGGTCTCTGGTATTACAGGTTTTCCAGTACAACCCAATAAAGCCATAGTCGGAGCCAATGCTTTTGCACATGAGTCAGGGATACATCAAGATGGCGTATTGAAACATCGTGAAACATATGAAATCATGCGTGCCGAGGATGTGGGCTGGGGTGCAAACAAGTTATTATTGGGCAAGCATTCGGGACGGAACGCGTTTCGTACCCGCCTTATGGAGCTGGGTATCGAGCTGGAGTCTGAGGAGATGCTTAATAATACTTTTATGCGCTTTAAGGAGTTAGCAGATAAAAAACATGAAATATTCGACGAAGATCTGCAAGCGCTGGTTTCGGATGAAGTACTCGTGCTACATGAGTGCTTTCGCTTAATATCGTTGACTGTGCATAGCGAAACAGGCGAGATTCCATACGCACGCGTTGTGATTTCCGATAATGGCAATGAAATGTACGCCGAGTCGCAAGGAAGTGGTCCAGTAGATGCAACTTTCCGGGGAATTGAGATGCTATTGAAAAGTGGGGCTCAATTACAGTTATTTTCGGTCAATAATATTACGAGTGGAACTGATGCGCAGGGAGAAGTGACTGTCCGGTTACGTAAATCCAATCGCATCGTCAATGGGCATGGCGCTGATACCGATATCGTAGTAGCTTCTGCAAAAGCCTATTTAAGTGCTTTGAATAAACTATGCAGTAAATTAGAACGAGCCCATCCTCAAGTTTAACGTAACTTTGCTTTTTTGCTGATGGTAATGAAATTCAAATTGATATTATTATTTTTCTGTGCGAGCCTGCTATTGAATATGCGGGTGGAAGCTTTTCAATTTCAAGATACTGCTGGAAAAATTCATAAACTGGAAGATTATAAAGGGCGATGGGTGCTGGTTAATTTTTGGGCAACTTGGTGCCCGCCATGTTTGAAAGAAATTCCTGATTTGATTTCGCTTTATGACTCTCATAAAGATAAGATTATGGTGATTGGTGTGGCCATGGATTCAGGGGATCAACAGATAGTCATGGATTTTGTTCAACGAATGTCGATCACGTATCCAACTATCCTCGGCAATCGGGAGATTGCTGCCCAATTGGATGATATATCTTTATTACCAAGTACTTATTTTTATGATCCTGATGGGAAACCGGCAGCACGGCAATTGGGTATAATCTCTCGTGAGAATATAGAAAAGTTTATTCGATCCCGGTCAGCAAATAAAAATTGATTCGTTTTTCCAATGTCTTAAAGAGGTTGCTGTATATGCTGAATTACGTTCTGGTAACTTGAAATTTCTTTCTTGTGGCGAGGGGGTAAGTTGTTCTGGTTTCTGACGCCCGCTCTACCATGTCTGTTAGGCCAAAGTTTTTTTCATGATTTATTTCATTAGTAAAGATTTTAAATTGAATTGAATTTTAGAAGCCAATAAAGAGAAATTAAAAAAATTTTCTTATTATCCGTTGAGAAATCACATCGTGACTCTAAAAAATAGAAAAAGGAACTCGCGATAATTAGATAGTTATTTAGAGATCTCTAATCATGTACTTTATTTGGAATCGAAACTTGCTTAATAAATCTTCTTTTGAGTATGAATAATATTCAACAATTGATTTTGCCAAAAACAATTCCTGCTGGCATTGAGGCTTGGTTGGTTAAATTAGATTTACAGTTGCCTATTGAGAAGGCGGATTTTCTGATATTGAGTGAATCTGAGCGAGTGCGTGCAATGAGCTTTGAGACTCATGCAGATCAAGTCCGTTCAGTCACAACTCGAGCGGCTGTCCGAAAGCTAATTGCAAATAAAGTTGCGGTACCCCCGAATGAATTGAAATTTGCTACCAATCAATATGGCAAACCTTTTTTGCAAGGCAGCGCTAATATTGATTTTAATGTTGCGCATACTGGTCATTATGCACTCATTGCGATCTCAACTATTGGTCAAGTAGGTGTAGATATTGAAAACTGTAGCCGTCAATTGGATGCTCGCGCGTTGACCGAGTATGTCTTTACTGACGTAGAGCGGCAACTGGGGTCATTATCAACTGAGAATTTTTTTAAGCACTGGGTGGCTAAGGAATCAGTATTAAAAGCTGTAGGCATCGGTATATCGGAACATTTGCAAACGATTTCAATATTACCGGCAGCTAGTAACGAAATGGATTACCGTATCGAGAGTGATTGCCACGAATGGCGGGATATTAAAGTTTGGTTAATTGAAGTACCCGATTTGTATGCTGCGGCGGTTGCAGTGAAAGCCACTAAGTCTCTTTTTATGGTAGCGTAGTTAGAACTCAGAGAAACTAATCAGGTTTATGCTACGTAGTGATGAAATCATGGACTTTTCACATATCATCGGATGAATAATAAGTACAGAAAATATCAATACAATTAATCGCAATTATCGCCTGTAATACGCGCGGTTGTTATAAACGGATAGCGCGTATTACATTTGAAATGTAAAAAACTTAACCTTAGTACGAGACAGCTGGTCCCTCAACCCAGTGGCAGTCAGAAACAAGGCACATGCCACCTAAACTTTTCATTACCGGCCTTAATTCATTAAGAACTCTTTGTGCTTGGTCTTCCTTGCATGCAAGAACAACGACAACATTTTCTTGTTCCATTAAAACGTCATCCGGATCACGTGCACCTCTTGATCCATAGCCGCCGGCATTTTTGATAACAGTGTAGCCACGCACTGAACACTTTTCCAACAACTCCATCAGTTGCTCGAGCTGTTCGATACCGATGACAATCTCGAATCGTTTCATGGCAATTGTATTATTCATATCAGTTTTCCTTTCTCAATATTAAATTGTTAATTGTAGGCTTGTTGGCAATCCAAATATTATCAAACTGGAGCGCCATGAAACCAATGAGCCATCTCCCAGTAAATTGGTACGCCAATGAATATGTTGAAAGGGAAAGTTACACCTAACGAAGCACCGATAGAGACTGCCGGATCTGCATCTGGAACAGCGATACGCATAGCCGCAGGCGCAGCAATATAGGAGCAGCTTGCATATAGGACAGCCAGTAGCGTGGTGCCTCCTTCAGATAAGCCAAACAACCAACCCAAGTAAGCGCCAAACATTCCTGCAGTAAGGGGGAACAAAATACCGAATGCAATAATGAACACACCTTTTGCCATAACCGCTTTTAAGCGCGATGCTGCCAATAAACCCATTTCTAGAAGAAAGAAAGCCAATACGCCCATAAACAAATCCATGAACATTTTGTCGAGTGGTTCAACAAGTTTAACCAATCCAGCATAGTAGCCAATAATTACACCAACGATCAGAAGATAAAGACTGGTTCCGGTTAAAATTTCATGCATCAATTTACCCCATTGGGTTTTTTCACCGCTAGCACCGGCACGCGCCAGAATAGTACCGGTGACTAATGCCGGTATTTCCATCAAGGCCATAATCAATACCATATAACCTTCGGATTGTTCGCCTTTTGCTTGCAGAAAGGCTACGCCAACAGCGAATGTTACCGCACTGACGGAGCCGTAGTGCGCAGAAATAGCGCCGGCATCAGCTTGAGTGAATTTGCCAATGAATCTTAATATCGGATATGCGGTTAATGGGATCAATGCCGCCAGAACAACCATGGACAAAGCAATGGGCAGTACTTCCATAATGTCGTACTTAGCCATCGATACACCGCCTTTGAAACCAATCGCGATCAATAAAAATAGGCTCAAGCTCTTATATAAGGCTTCAGGTATTTTGAGATCGGATTTTATTACACCAGCCAAAACGCCGAATACGAAAAACAGAACAACCGGTTGTAAAGTTGTCATGCCTAAACTCCTTCTTACTTAATTATTATATTTGTTAATACTCTTATCACGCGGTTTTTCTTAATTTCAGGAAGCTAGACTACAATATCTCAGAGACTAGAATTTTTATGATCAAGCTTTAGAAATTAAAAGATCGATACGAAGCGCGAGGATAAGAAATATTCTTTTTAAACCCGGAAAATCCGGGACCCAACTGCCTTTGAGGGAGAAACGTTAACACAAGGCACGTGAAGAATTCGTGAAGAGATGAGAATGATTTTTATCAATAAATTAAGGAAAAGTGATGTGAAAAGTTGTGCCTTTACCTGGTGTACTGTCAACCTCGATTTGCCAGTTGTAGTAATTGCAGATCCGCTTGACGATCGCAAGTCCGATTCCTAATCCGTCACCTTGCGATGAGCCTCGAAAAAAACGCTCATATAGTAATGGCAAATAGGCCGGTTCTATACCGATACCGGAATCCGAGATTGATAAACGCCGCTTGCTGAACTCGACTCGAATATAACCTTGTTCGGTATATTGCACAGCATTTCTGAGTAGATTCATTAGGGCGGTATGGAGGGCTTGGCGATTAAGAACAACAGTGATAGCGGGTGCGATATTGACTTCAAATTTAAGTTGCTTACGGTAAATTTCCGAACATATCGGCTCCACTGCATCAAAAACGCACTCAGCTATGGCAACGGGTTCGACTGCGCCTAACGATTGCTCGCGTGCGAGAAACAATAAAGCTTGTAATTGTTCACCCATGCGCAGGGCGGCCGATTCAATCATTTTTGTGCGATGGTAGGCCCTAGAAGGTAATTCGGGTATTGCTATTATCAGCTCGCAACTCGTTAAGATTGTGGTAATGGGCGTTCTCAACTCATGACTTATGTTAGCTGTGAATTCTTGCTCGCGCTGGAGCATGCGTCTGATACGATTCTGGTAGTCATCCAACGCTCGTGCGAGCTGTGCTACTTCTTCGTCCATATCGGGTTGTGTCATCAACCCCATTTGAAGATCTCCGGGCGCGAGTAAGCTTACCCGATCGGCCAGATCGGTTACTTGTCTAACGAGTATTCCTGCCAGTAAGTATCCCACGATAAACGCAATAGCGACTACCGCGACCCAGGATAACAAAATAAGCAGCCGGAGCTTGCTCAAACGCTGTTGATGAAGAGAAATCCGGTAAGCAATCAAGAACTTCACTTCATCGATTGTGCGTACCAGTACATGAAAATCTTCCAAGCCATAGTAGATGCGATGATAACCGCTATTCATACCTCGCAAATAAGCGGGAATTTGCAACTCGTCATCGATATCATGAATGACATAACTTTTAAGATGGGAACCAACTTGCGAAATGAAATCCGAATGTTTCTGGTAGCGCTGAACAAGATGATCCATTTCCATTTCAATGACTTGTTCGATATGTGCTTCTTCAATATTATCCGAGACAAAATAAAGGATAATGCACAGTGTTCCAACAATAAAAATACTAAATGTCGCTAGTGCTACAGCGACACGATATCGTAGGCTATGTTCGGTCGGAAATGTGATCACGGGATGTCAAGCAGTAACCAAGACCATGAACAGTTTCGATAGGATCGTAACCTCCTGCCTTTGTGAGCGCCCGGCGCAAGATATGCATATGACTGCGTAATGTATCGCTTGTTTCTTGAACATCTTCCCAAGCTTCCATCTCGAGTTCTTCGCGGCTGAATACTCGACCTGGTTCACTCATCATAAGCGCCAATAAACGTATACATTTTGGAGGCAGTTTGACATTCTGATTTTCAAAGCGGATGGAGAGGGTTTTTGGATCGTAAGACAGTTTGTCAAATTCCAACTTACGATTAGCGACTTTACCGACATGTCTTTTATGCAAGGCTAGCAAGCGGGCCTCAACTTCTTTTAAAGCAAATGGCTTGATAAGATAGTCATCGGCACCACACTCGAAACCGGTTAATTTATCTTCCAATGTATCGCGTGCAGTCAGCATCAAGATTGGTGTATCGATTTGAGATTCTTGCCGTAACTTTCGGCATAATGTCATGCCATTCATTCCTGGTAATCCTAAATCAAGTAATATGGCATCAAACCGTTGCGTTACTGCAAGATGTAGTCCGGCAATACCGTTTGCTGCAGCGTCTACACTGTGTCCTCTTGATTCCAGAAAATCATAAAGATTGGCGGCAATCGCAAGATCGTCTTCAATAATTAATATATGCATACTAATTTACCTGCAAACTAGACTTTTTAAACACTATTTTTATGAAATTCACGGCTTATTGTATGTACGGCTTCAACTAAAGCCGCTGCATTGTCAGGAGGGGTAAACTGCGAAATACCATGACCTAAGTTAAATACATGACCGCTTCCGTTGCCATAACTGGTAAGAATTTTTTTAACTTCGGCGGTGATTACTTCAGGTGATGCAAAGAGTACCGATGGGTCAAGATTGCCTTGTAAAGCAACTTTGCTTCCTACACGTCTGCGCGCTTCACCAATATCAATCGTCCAATCCAGTCCGACCGCATTGCAGCCAATGTCGGCGATGGCTTCTAACCACAGTCCGCCACCTTTGGTAAAAACTATGCTAGGAATTATCGTGCCATTGTATTCGCGTTTTAAACCGGAAATAATTTGTTGCATATAGTGCAAGGAAAATTCCTGGTAGGTGGCATGTGATAATGTGCCGCCCCATGTATCAAAAATCATCACAGCCTGAGCTCCCGATTCAATCTGGGCATTGAGATAAGCTGTAACAGCTTGTGCATTGATAGCAAGAATATGATGCAACAATTCAGGGCGTTGATAGAGCATTGTCTTGATTTCGCGAAATTCGGTGCCGCCCCGGCCTTCAACCATATAGCAAGCAAGTGTAAAAGGGCTGCCCGAAAATCCGATCAAAGGTACGCGATTATCCAAAGCGGTGCGAATTTGTGAAACCGCGTCTATCACATATCTTAGTTCAGTTGCGGGATCTGGGACGGCAAGTGCATGAATTTCCTTTTCATCACGTAAAGGACGTTCAAACATGGGTCCTTCACCTTGGGCAAAATATAAGCCTAATCCCATCGCATCTGGAATTGTTAAGATATCCGAAAATAAAATTGCAGCATCAAGCGGAAACCGTGCCAGGGGTTGCAAGGTTACTTCTGTAGCAAAGGCCGGATTTTTGCATAGTGCTAGGAAATCGCCTGCGCGAGCGCGAGTGGCATTGTATTCTGTCAGATATCTACCTGCTTGGCGCATTAACCATACAGGTGTATATTCAACTGGTTGCTTCAATAATGCGCGTAGTAGCGTATCATTTTTTAGTGTTGGTATTGTCATTAAAACGCCTTGTATTTTATTGTTTTTTTAAAAGGCCACACCTGCTTTCTCAATCAGTCTATTAACCTTTTCCAATTTGGTTATATTACCAGCGAATGCTCATTACGTATATTGCTGGTATGACATAACAGAACGATATATTAGTCAAATAAAAATGGTTGAAATTCCTAATAAACTCAATTTTCTGTAATCGTAAACAAACGTTGATATTCTTTTATGGCGTAACGATCGGTCATACCGGCAATATAATCAGCAATCACTTGATAACCTTCCTGTGTGTATTTTATTTGATATTCAGAGGGAAGCAACCGTATTTCCGTACTAAAGGCTGAGAACAATTTTTCTATGGTATGGCGTGCTTTGCTGTTCATCCGCATAACACGGTAGTGTCGGTAAAGATTGTCATATAAAAACTTTTTTAATTGTTGTTGTTCCTGGTTAATGCGTTCACTAAAACCAATTAAAGGGGGTGCGGCATGAACTGCATCCAGGCTATCTACTTGCGCAGCTTGAATATTGATTAAACTCTGTTGAATTAAATCAGTTGCCAATGTGTTGATCATGCTGCGAATTGTTTCGTAAATCATGCGACGTTCCGGAATTAGTGGATGCCTAAGTTTTACTTGTGCTAAATGGCGTGAAAAAATAGAAACTTCATTTAATTGATGCAATGAAATTAACCCCGATCGTAATCCATCATCGATATCGTGATTGTTGTATGCGATTTCATCTGAAAAATTAGCCAGTTGAGCTTCCAAAGAAGGTCGCTTATGCTGTGTAAACCGAATACCAAGCTCTCCTAATTTTTCAATATTTTTTTTTGCGACATGTTTGAGTATTCCTTCGCGCGTTTCATAACAAAGATTCAGGCCGTTAAAGGCAGCGTAGCGTTCTTCTAGCACATCAACAACCCGCAACGATTGGAGGTTATGTTCAAAACCGCCATAATCTTTCATGCAGCCGTTTAACGCGTCTTGACCTGCGTGTCCAAACGGTGTGTGTCCCAAATCATGTGCCAGTGAGATGGCTTCCACCAAATCTTCATTCAAATGTAAACTTCTTGCGATGGAACGGCCTATTTGCGCAACCTCCAGGCTATGTGTCAGGCGTGTGCGAAAAAGATCGCCTTCGTGATTTACGAAAACCTGCGTTTTATATTCAAGTCTCCGAAAGGCTGAAGAGTGAATGATCCGATCGCGGTCGCGCTGAAATTCACTTCGCCCTGCGGGAAGATCCTCAAAAATGACTCGTCCGCGGGAATTCATGGACGAAACTGCATACACCGCTAAATTAGCCATCTTTTACGCAGGATTCAATTGTTTTAGTGAGCAATGCAGCCGGAATGTCGGCCCGCATAACCGCTTCGCCTATTCGATTCAGGAGAATAAAACGTGTTTTTCCGGCATCTACTTTTTTGTCCAATGTCATCAATTGTAAATATTTCTCCACAGGCATTTTGGGTGCTGCAACAGGTAATTCCGCCTGTACAAAAATTTTGCGGATACGCTGAACATCTGCTTCACTAATTAATTTCATGCGACGAGACAGTTCGGCTGCCAATACAGTTCCCGCTGCAACCGCTTCACCATGCAGCCAGACGCCATAGCCCATACCATTTTCAATCGCATGGCCAAAAGTATGACCTAGATTTAACAAAGCCCGTATGCCTTTTTCTTTTTCATCGGCAGCAACGATTTCAGCTTTGTTCTCACAACTGCGCTGAATAGCTTCATTCAACGTGACCGCGTCACGTGTCAACAGGCGATGCATATTCTGTTCTAGCCAATCGAAAAAAGCCGGATCGCGAATTAATCCATATTTAATGATTTCAGCAATTCCTGCACGCAATTCTCTATCGGGTAGCGTATTTAATGTGGCGCTATCGGCCAGTACCATGCGGGGTTGGTAAAAAGCACCAATCATATTTTTGCCCAACTGATGATTGATACCGGTTTTGCCACCTACCGAAGAATCCACTTGTGCCAGTAATGTCGTAGGTATTTGGATGAAGGGTACGCCGCGCAAATAGGTTGCTGCTGCGAATCCGCTTATATCGCCCACTACACCGCCGCCCAAAGCTAAAATCGTTGTATTACGTTCGCAGTGATTTTTCAGCAGTGCATCGAAAATGAGATTTAAAGTTTCCCAGTTTTTATACATTTCACCGTCTGGAATAATAATCGAAACAACCTTAATTCCACTTTTTTCCAGGGCTAGGTTTAATTTTTCAAGGTATAGCGGTGCGACGGTGGAATTGCTGACAATCGCAACCTTTTTTTGCGGTAAACATGACAAGATTAAATCAACTTGATCAAGGATTCCGTGTCCGATATGAATCGGATAGTTGCGTTTGTCAGATGAAGTTGTGAAATCAACTGAAATGGTTTGCATGATATTGAAATGATGGGTTGATTTGATGGTATCAAAGTTGATGTTAATGAGTTTGTTGAAAAGTTTTTGTATCAATTGGCGTACGCCTTGCTTGCCGCTATCGATAATGACATGAGCGGTGTCGCGATAATGGGCGTCGCGTTGAATATACAATTCATTTAATCGCGCATATAAATTTTGCGCTTTAAGTAACGGCCTGTTTTTATCGTGCCGGGTGCGGCGATGCAGATCGTTCACCGAAGCGCGTAAATAAATTACGATGCCATGTTGTTTAAGCAGCTGGCGGTTTTCTTCGCTCAACACAGCTCCGCCACCGGTGGCCAGTACAATATTATTCTTTTTGACCAGCTCTACCAGTACCTCCGATTCGCGCTTACGAAAACCAGCTTCTCCTTCAATTTCAAAAATTATCGGAATTTTTACACCTGTTCGCTCCTGGATTTCATGATCAGAATCCACAAACTCTCTACCTAACATTTGTGCTAAAGCTTTGCCGACGGTTGTTTTGCCAGCACCCATCATGCCCACCAAAATGATATTGGTATTTCCTAGCCTTTCTTGGATGGGCTGGAGTACTTTTGTTTTACTTAAATTCATAATTGAGATTGTAGCCGAATTTGTAATGCGAATGATGGCTTAAACCTTGTGAGGCCGTTATTGCAGCAAACCCGTTTCGAGCTGGCTGCAATTGAGAACCGTTGTGGAAGGCCTGTTGTGATTTACTGGCTCCTAGTCCTAGAAATTGAACGTTTCTTTACGAACCAAGAGAAGAACAACGGTACAAATATCGTTGCAATCGTGGTTGCCATAATCATGCCGCCAAAAACGCCAGTTCCCATCGATTGTCGTGCTGCCGCACCAGCGCCAGTAGCTAGCACTAAGGGGACAACACCCAAGATAAATGCCATTGAAGTCATTACAATAGGCCGAAAGCGCAATTGTGCAGATTGGATCGCTGCTTGTGAAATTCCAACGCCTTCTTTCATTTTCTGGTTGGCAAATTCAACGAGCAGAATTGCATTTTTTGCAGTCAATCCGATCAATGTCACCATTCCAATTTGAAAATACACATCATTGGGCATATCGCGTAACAGAATCGCGATTAATGCGCCGACCATTGCGAACGGAATCGCCATGATTACCGCCAGTGGCAAGGCCCAGGTTTCAAATTGTGCTGCCAAAATCAGAAAAACCATGATCACAGCCAAGCTGAATGCAAAAATTGCAGCCGATCCCATTTTCTTTTCTTGAAATGCAGTACCGGTCCAAGCCAGTTGATAGCCTTCTGGCAGGGTTTCGGCCGCGATGCTTTCAACCAGTGCGATGGCTTGGCCGGAACTGACGCCGCTGGCTCCGCTTCCCACCAGCTTTGCGGCCAGCAAACCATTAAACCGCTCCAGTTGTTCAGCACCTACGATGTGTTTTACCTTGCTCAAGGCGGACAAGGGAATCATCAAACCGGATTCCGATCGCACATAAACTTTGCCCAAATCTTCTGCACTCATTCGATAAGCGGCTTCGGCTTGCAGTTGCACACGGTAGGTTCGTCCGGATCGATTGAAATCGTTAACATAAAGCGATCCCATGATGCTTTGCAAGGATGCGTAAATATCAGCAATCGAGACCCCTTGCGAAATTGCTTTGGCTTCGTCCACTTCAATGTAATATTGTGGCACCGAAGAACGCAAGAAAGAATTTACTGTAGCCAGTTTAGGCTCTTGCTTTAACACCTGGACCAATTCATTAACCACGTTTGCCAATTGCGATGGATCCGGATTGGTGCGGCTTTGTACGTACAATTCAAAGCCACCCGTGCTTCCCAGACCGCGTATCGCCGGCGGATTGAAAGCGATGGCCAAGCCATCCGGTTGCTGCGCGCCGATTGCAAACAACTTATTTACAATATCGGTTGCAGTGGTTGTGCGCTCAGACCAGTCTTTCATGCGTATAAACATGGTTGAAACATTGGTTTTATTGCCGCCGCCAATGAAATCCAGGCCATTGACTGCAAATCGATAGATTATGGCGGACTCTTTAGCTATTTCATTGTTGATGGCAAGCGCTGTTTGTGTGGTGCGTGACAACGTTGCGCCATCGGGTAATATTACTGCGGCTATGACGTAACCCTGATCTTCTGCTGGAACAAAACTGTCTGGTATGTTTCTTACTAGATAAGTCAATACCATAATGATAATCAGAAAAATCAGCGCGCTTCTGAAAGCGTGACGTAAGCTTAGACCGACCATGCCAACATAGATGTTGCGCACTTGTTCAAAACGATGGTTAAACCAAGTAAAAAAAGCGACGTGTTGATGTGTGGACGTCAATAGGGTTGCACATAATGTGGGTGTTAATGTCAAAGCGACAATGCCGGAAATAATTCCCGCGACAGCGACAGTTACCGCAAATTGCTGATAGAGCTCTCCGGCGATACCGCCAAGAAAAGCAACCGGTATAAAAACGGCTGCCAGTACCATGGTCATTGCGACCACGGCACTGGAGACCTGTTGCATTGCTTTAATCGCAGCATCTATGGGTGATAATTTTTCCTGTGATATCAATCGCTCGATATTTTCGAGGACGACAATTGCGTCGTCGACGACAATACCGATCGAAAGCACCATTGCAAATAATGTTAAGGTGTTGATCGAATAGCCTAATATCCATAGACCGGCGAAGGTACCTATCAGCGAAATCGGTATGGCTATGATGGGGATGAGCGTAGCACGCCAGCTTTGTAAAAACAGATAAACCACCAGAACAACGAGAAGCATGGCTTCTCCCAAGGTCTTCACCACTTCCCAGATCGATGCTTTGACAAACGAGCTGGTGTCGTACGAAACAAAATATTGCATCCCTTCCGGAAAGTAATGTCTTAACTCGTTCATCTTGGCTTTGACTGCAGCTGCTGTATCCAATGCATTTGCGCCGGTTCGCAGGAAAATGCCGATTCCCAAACCGGGTTCGCCGTTCAATAAAGTATGTGTCGAGTAATCCTGCGCGCCGAGTTCAATGCGTGCAACGTCTTTGAGGTAGAGTACGCCACGCGATGCATCTGAACGCAGGATGATATTTTCGAATTGCTCGGGTTCAAGTAACCGGCCTTTTGCAGTCACGGTATAAACCAGTTGCTGATCGGCCAGGGCCGGTTCTTGTCCTATTTTTCCTACTGCTTGCTGTGCATTTTGCGCGCGTATGGCATTTGCGATATCACTGGTTGTAATGCCCAGTTGCGCCATTCGGTCGGGGCGCAGCCAAATTCGCATAGCGTAATCCTGCGCACCGAAAATTCTTGCTTCGCCTACGCCATTTTCACGCCTCAAGTCGTCCAGTATGTTGCTGGTAATAAAATTGCTCAAGAACAGGGTGGTATGTTTGGGGTCCGTGGAAGTGACCGCAAAAACCAGTAACAGATCGTTGGAGCGTTTTTGCACTGTTATGCCTGTACGTCTCACTTCATCTGGCAATCGTGCCAAAGCGGTGTTGACTTCATTGCTGACATTGAACGTGGCGCGATCAATATCGGTTCCAATTTCAAATGTAATGGTAATGGTCAACCGTCCGCTCGAATCGGCACTGGAACTGAAGTACAGTAATCCCTCGATTGCACTGAGTTTTTCTTCAATCGGTGCGGCAACGGTCTTAATCATTGTCTCCGCATTGGCTCCGGGAAATGTGGCGGTCACTATGACAGTGGGCGGCGTGATTTTTGGATATTGTTCAATCGGTAACTCTATGGCGGCAGCCAACCCTGCCAAAACAATAATGATCGACAAAACTGATGCAAAAATAGGCCGTGTAATGAAGAACTTTGCCATATACGAAATTGCTACCGGTCAGCCGGTATAGAGTCCAACTGGGAGGGGGATATGTTGTGATCACGCAATTGCGGATCGACAATTTTACCGGGCATTAACTTAATCAGATTATCTACAACTACTTTGTCCCCGTCCTGCAAACCATCCAGAATAATCCAATCCTTGCCGATCCAATTGCCAGCTGTAACAGGGCGTTGAATGACAGCATTGTTTTCATCGACAACATAAACGAATCGCCCTGAGTCGGATGTTAGAACAGCTACTTGAGGTACGCTATAAACAACTTGCGGTTCTCCGGCAGCAATGCGTATGCGCACAAATTGACCGGGTAATATGTGCTGATCGGTGTTGTCGAAAGTTGCACGCAATTGCTGCGTTCCAATTAACGGATCGATCTTGCTTGCAGTGAAATTGATTTTGCCTTGTTGGGGATACGTCGATCCGTCAGGCAGAATCATAGTTATGCTATGCACATTTTTTTCATTCAGATGAGCGCCTAATTTCGTAAGTTCGTAGTCCGAAAAACTAAACCGCACCCAAATCGGCGATAACTGGGTCAAGGTAGTTAATAAACTGTTATTGGCCGATAGCAATGCACCTTCGGAAAAATTCGAACGGCCTGTTATGCCATCGATCGGTGCCTTGACAGTGGTATAAGAAAGATTGAGTTCTGCTTGTTTAGCGCGGTTTTTTGCTGCTTGCAGTGCTGCCTGGGTTGCGGCCAAGTCAGCTGAGATTTGATCGTAAGCACGTTGACTGACAAAATTCTCAGCTAATAACTGCCGTTGACGATCTTCATCGCTTCTGGCACGCATTACACGCACAGTTTGCTCACGCACAAGCGCTTTGGCTTCAGCAAGGATGTATTGGTAAGGTTCCGGGTCAATCAAGAATAACGGTTGTCCGGCTTTGACGGCAGTGCCTTCGTCATACAGACGTTTAAGGAGAATGCCACCCACTCGTGGGCGGATTTCGATTTCTTTTGCTCCCTCCGTTTGTGCGATAGTTTCCAGGTTGGCGGGCATACGAACGGGCTGCGCAACGATCACTGTAACAGGCATTGCTGTATTCTCAGCAAAGGATTTTGTTGGTTCCTTTTGCGTACAAGCAATTAAAAACATCCATACTAAGCTATAGCAAAAAAAAGCAATATGCTTTTGCTTAAGTAGTTTCCCAAGTCGAATATTTTCGAGAAGATTAGAAAAAATAAAAATGGTATTCATTGTCACTCAATTCGCAGCATGATCGGTTAAAAAATTGCAGCCATGCCAACACTGTAAAAACCACAAAAGCCTTATTGGGTTCTGTATAATAACGCTGATGATAGCCTAACGAATATGTAAGATATTGCATATATATGAAAATAAAAAAATTCTCATCATTTTATCTACCTGCAAATATTTAAATAAGTATTTGTATCGAAATATCTGTCAAACTAAATAAATGTTGATCTCCTCATACTGATATTGTTCGCGATGGTAATTGATTCATTCATATTTGTTATTGATATAATATTTAAATAAATTTCAAAGGTACATTGATATGCCTAATCATTTTTTAAATGCTCTACTCATTTTGTGCATGATGCTTTTGGCAACTATATCGCAAGCTGCTTCAAAGTTGCCCAATACGGTGAAAGTTGATCCAGCAGCACTGACTACTGAGCCAATGTGTGACCCTAAAATTTCCCCTGCATGGCGGGAAGCACAGGAAATTGAGGGTGTAAAAATCGAAGCATCCCCGGGTTGCAGCCCGGATAATCCGGCTTGGATTGCGGCAGCAGTCAAAGGAACCAATAATATATCGATGGACACCTTGATGAAAACCGGCTTATCGCCGGATGCCATCATTAAAACCGACGATTTGGACGGTGACGGTGATCCTGATCGAATTGTTATCAAGCTGGAAATTATGGAACTGAATGGTCGTTCACCTGATTTCCCCGGAATAGTGCCGACTTTCGATATTGCTCCGGGCATACAACCTGGTGCTTGGGTATTCGCCCCAAAAACCAGCGGTATGTCGACAGAAAATTTTGAAAGTGTCAGAGCCAATCCTCTTTTGCGTCTTCCATCGCCCGTGATTCGCGTTGAAGTGGGTGATATCGTGCAAATCGTATTAGAAAATACGCATTATTTCCCGCACAGTATCCATTTGCATGGTGTGGACCATCCTTTTTCTCATGGCGAGCATGGCGGCCAGGATGGCGTGCCGCAGACCAGTGAAGTCGAATTGATGCCGGGTGAGCGGCGTGTTTATCAGTTTCAAGCGCGTCAACCGGGCACCATGTTTTACCATTGTCACGTGCAAACACACACCCATTTGTCTATGGGCCTGGCCGGCATGATCGTGATCGAAGAAAACAGACCGAATAACTGGCTGCAAACTTTAAATATCGGTGCAGGACATGTGCGCCACCCATCGGTTGCCGTGCGTGAACAATTCGATCAGGAATATGATTTGCATTATCACGCGATGGATAAAGAGCTTGGTGACATTATTCAAAAATATAATGATCCGAGATTGATTGCACGTGAAATGAACCAACGTTATGACATCACCGATTCGAGTGAAGATTACTTTACTTTGAATGGCTTGTCATTTCCTTACACCCTAAGAGAGTCTCTAATCATCGTAGAACCTGATCAGAAAGTGAAGCTGCGTTTGTTGAATAGCGGAGGCGAACTGATAGCCGTTCATACGCATGGCCATCATGCCACGATTACACATTACGACGGGGTTGAACACAATCCGGCAGCACAGATTATGCGCGATGTTTTCGATATGGCCCCAGCTCAGCGGCTCGATTTAAAATTGGAAACCGTTAACGATGGAAAGCATAGCTATGGTGAAGGCGATTGGTTGATTCATGATCATCGTGAAAAAGGAATTACCACTAACGGCATGGCCGAAGGTGGCAGCATGAGTTCCATCGTCTACAAATCCTATTTGAATGGTAGCGGTTTACCCAAAGTCAGTCACTTTGGCATTGATTTAAGTGAATATTTCACTAAAGAATATTACGAAAAAAGGTATCCAATTTGGCAAGATCTCGATGAATGGGCAAGTTTAGGATCGCCAGGTGAATATGAAGGTTTGGATCCTACTACACAAGCTTCAATGCTGAATACTTTATATGGATTGCTGATCGGACTTTTCCTGTATTTGATTTTTGCCAAATGGCAGTACATTAAAGAGTGCGCTCATGCCGCAGTTTCACGGCTCAAAAGCCCTAAAGGGGGTAATCAATAATGGCTAAGACTACAATAATTACATTTTTTCTTGTTGCTATGCTTGCATTGAATTCTAATGCATTTGCGCAGGATCAAGCCAAGAAAACGGATGAACATGATCACCATGATCACAGCGGTCATGCGATGAGTCAAGATAAGCATGATCACAGTGGACATAGCATGAGCCAAGAGAGTGGGGCGGCCATTGATCACGCCAGTGAACACGGTACCGTCGACGATCACGGTCATGATCATGATATTGATCATAGCGCTCACGATACGCAAGCCACGGAACATGGGGATATGCATCACCACCACCACATGGATCATGATCATATCATGGACCATGAGGGTACGATGATTATGGGACAAAACCTTGATAAGTTACCTAGCAGTTGTAAGAGTATTTCGGAAGAAGTGGAAATTACCGTCCGCGCAGGCCGGAAATATTCGAAAAATTTTCCCGGTACCGCTTTTGCGTTCGACAAGCAACAATGGAATGTGAAACCTTGTGCAAAAGTTACTTTTCATTTCATTAACGAAGACAGTATCCGCCATCAATTCATGATGCACGGTTTACCGAAATACTTGTACAAATACGGTATGTTCCATCTTGAGGTGACGGGCCCGAAAACCGTATCCGGCACGATTATTGTCCCGGGATCGGATGATACCTTTCTTGTGCATTGCGACATTTCCCATCACATGGAGAAAGGCATGAAAGCGCAGCTTGTTGTAGGAAATGGCGGAGAAGATATACCCAGTATCCCAGGTCTAACACCTTATAACCGCAATGATCGCTATGAAGCCGAGAATTTACCGAAGGTTTCTGATAAATCTTCTAATAAAACCGAAAAGAATTTGATTTCAATGGAAATGACCGAATTTTCCAACCTTAATCTAAAAAATTACGGAATGATGTTGATTGGGATTCTTTTAGGCTTGTTGAGCATTCCCTTGTTTAAGAAAATTTCTTTCCACAGAAAAAGTGATTAAATTATAAAATCTGCTTACGATTTGTTCTAAAACCAATCATCTGAAATTCACTTGATTGGTTTTTCTTTTTCTAATCATTACTATCGCTAATAAACGATTGCTCAAGGTGTCCGATAACCCATAACTTTAATGATGTGCCACTTAAAATCATGAACATGCGCATCATCATTGGGCAATGCCATGGATAAGGCGCCCTTTGATGAAGGGGGTATGTCCAGCTCGATTTGATGCACTCTGGGTTCATGCGACATACCTTCATGCATGTGATGACCATCGTGAATGGGTGTCATGCTGACAACCAATTGTTTTAAATGATAGTGCTCATTGCCATTATAAATGCTGCCACTAAAAATTCCCCAGCCAAATCCGGCGTCAATTTTTAACTTCTGTATGGTCTCCTGGGGTAATTCGGTCACTGTGGATCCTTGTGTAGCGGGTTGTTGGCAGCACAGCTCATCATCCGGTGCATCGGATGCGGTTGCATTCTGAAAAAATACAAACCATGTCAATACAAATGCCGCTACACCAGCCGCTTTAATTAATGGAGATAAAGTTGTCATTCAGTATCCTTAATAAATAAAAAAATCGAAGTGGCAAGATTATAAAGCGAGTTGCTGAATCGAAAAGGTATTTCGTTTAACTGATAAATGCGAAGACGAGAAGAGTAATGGATACGAACGATCTTTATGAGCTTGAACGTTTTATTCAAGCGCAAACAACAGATTTTGCGATCGCTTTGACTGAAATCAACAATGGTGAAAAAAAATCTCACTGGATGTGGTACATCTTTCCACAATTGACGGGTTTAGGGTCCAGTGTCATGTCACAACATTACGCGATCCAAAGTACTGCTGAAGCAAAGGCCTACTTGAATCATCCCGTTCTTGGACCAAGGCTGATTCAATGCATGAAGGCACTTCTGGAAATCGACGGACGCTCTGCACATGAAATTTTTGGTTTCCCGGATGACATGAAATTGCGATCCTGCGCATCGTTATTTGCCGGCATTACGCCAAAAGGATCCGTGTTTGAGTGTTTGCTGGAGAAATATTTTCATGGAGAACGGGACCGGAAGACACTGGATTTGTTAAAGAATATTAACAAATCAATGGAGTGACGTTGAAACGGGAAATACTTACTTCTTTTGATGCGAGTGAGCTTCCGTACAAAGCCGCAAGATTGACTTGGAAGAATTGAACCTGTGCCACGCCAATCAAGGATGTTTCCTGAACAGTAAACGATGCATTCATAAAGACAGTTTAAGCATCATCCTCTGCATCGGTAACTGCTCCACTTGCCCTATGAGCCGAATAGTAGTAGTGCAAGGCACCAAATCAGCGTTCAGACCGGAAATCGTAAAATTGAAATTATTTTCATCAAACACTGTCATTTCCTTCCCTCGCCATCAGCCAATTCGAATACATCACGGAATATATCATTCAATGAGCATGGCGTGATATCTGCTGAAAAGATCAATCCATGAATCTTTCAATCTCTTATGCAAAATCCGTCGTTACACCGATTCCGACCAATAATATAGCTGCATCATGCGTATAGACATGATAATCCGCGGTTACTCCGCGATCGATCCAGTCACCATCCAATCCGGTAACAGAGTCTCCGGCATCACCATCGACTTTTAGAGTGTTAGTGCTATCAGACAATTTCAGCAAGTCTAATGGGTTTATATTTAATATATTATTTCCACTGCCTGTTAAGTCGAAGACTTCGATGTCTTCAATCTTGCCACGTACATCGGCCAGGTTCATCATCAAGCCGCTGCCCGTAAGCGCTAGCGTATCGGTGCCCGCACCTCCATCGACTAACTGGAAGCTCAAATTGGATACCTCGATCAGATCGTTCCCCGCACTTCCATGAATTGCATCCAGACCGCCGCCACCGGGCATCGTGTCATTGTCATCCTCGGCTGCAAAACTTTTTGATATCGGCGTTCCTGCTTCTATATTGTCTGTGGCTTGGGGTCCCGGAAATGTCACGACTTCCGTAAAGTTTCCGCCAAATATCACATATCCCGATCCGGGACCAAGCAGGCTATGATCATGCAAATATCCCGTGCTAACACCTGTAATCAAATCATCAAATCCATCGCCATTTACATCTCCGGCCCCACTGACAAACTCGCCAAACCGGTCATAAGGTTGTAGTCCTTTTAGGATCAGGCCATTTTCGCCATCGAGGCTGGATAGCTGTAGCGTGGCGCTAAAATCAGCAGCTTTGCCAAACACGATGTAACTCGCGCCGACTCTAAACCCATCCGGATCGGCACTTGGTGCCCCCATGATCAAATCATCAAATCCGTCGCCGTTAAAATCTCCCATACCGCTTACCGCAAATCCAGAACCGTAAAATTCTCTTCCGCCATCCAATCGAAAACCGTTATTGCCATCCAAGCTGGACAAATCGAGCACGTCGCTGAATTTCGAAGTTTGACCAAATACCACGTAACTGGCACCGGAGCTTTGTCCATTTGAACTTGTATCGGGTGCACCGATTATCACATCATCCAAGCCATCGCCATTGATATCGCCCGCGCCGTTCACCGAATAGCCTGCATTATCACCATCTACCGAGCCATCTATCCGGAAACCGTTGCTCCCATCAAGAGTTGCTAAATTCAGTGGCGCGTTGAATGGCTGTTCTGTTCCCAGTACCACATAGCTTGAAACAGGATTGCTGTCATCCAAGTTGACTTCATCAGCACCGAGGATCAGGTCATCATAGCCATCGCCATTGATATCGCCGGCGGTACTGACAGCATTACCCAACCCAGTACCATCGATCCGGAAGCCTTGATCAACAACGAGATTTTGCAAATTTAGCACGGCATCGAATCCGGTATTTTTACCAAATACTAAATAGCTTGCTTCGTCCAAAGGAGAGCCCATAATGATGTCATTGTAGCCATCGCCGTTAAAGTCTCCGGCACTGCTAATAAAATGCCGTAAATCTTCTCCTAGATTCAATCCTTCCAAACGGAAACCATCACTACTGCTCAGGTTGGACAAGTCCAGGGGAACGTCGAAAGCTGTAGCTCTGCCAAATATCACATAAGCAGAATCCAGCCGGCTATTGCCGTCGCTATAAGCGGTACTTCCAACGATCAGATCGCCAAAACCGTCCGCATTGATATCACCGGCCTGGCTAATCAGAAATTCGTCGGCGTTTACCCCGGAAATACCCTGAATCCTAAAACCACTATCACTGTCCAGATCCAGCAGATTTAACGCCTCGCCGAATTCAGAAGGTTTGCCAAACACAATATAGCCAGTGTCATTGATAACCGTATCGGGGCTGTGATGATCTGCACCAATAATCATGTCATCATAACCATCGCCATTAAAGTCTCCGGCAGTGCCGACTTTATAACTTGAGAATTCAGTCAGAACCTCTTCATCCACACGGAAACCGTTGCTGCCATTCAGGCCGTGAAGGTTGATGTTGCCTTTGAGAAAATTGTCAATCGCAGCTTTGGCAATCTTAACCGAGTCTATACTTTCCGAAACATCTGCAAGGATTGATCTCAGCGCAATTGAGCTTTCGTCGGACTTCGATGGAGTGCCAGGATCTGTGCTCAAAAACGTTACAATATATTTCATCAATGCATTCAGTGTTCCACCCGGTTGCATCGTAGTCAAAAGATATTGCAACATGAGAGGACTCGATGCGGTACCTTCCTTATCGATCGAGTAATAACGCGAAACCTCGATTCGGTTGTCAAATAATGCCGCTGCATCACCCCATGTTGGATCGGTATGCGCTACATTATCCAATGCATCGATTGCCCATTCGATGATCATGCCGACACTGTGTCCGGCCGCTATCTGAGCCAGAATAGAGTCAATGATCGGCTTTGCTTCATCTCCTGTGATGGTGTTACCTGCAAGTCCGAAGATGATCTGTACAGCAATACGGGTATTAAGATTTGTTGAGGCCTCGCCCCAGTCCGGATCTGAAGCAGGCATAGCGGACAGTGCCTGAGTCAGCTCCGAGATTATTTCAGCTTGTGTTGCACCCAACGACATTTTGTCGTCGATATAATGGATTACCCGGGTTTTATTTTCTGCAGATACCCAATCACCTAGGAAATCTTCCACAAAATTTCGTGAAAATGTACTTGGAAATTCATCGTTGTAAATCTTATTCAAGAATAAATTAGTTCCGGATAACAATTGCGCCAGATCGGCAAATGATTTTCCATTTATTAATTGTGTTCCGAGGACATCCAAGAAAACGGCACCAGGCGTGGTATTAAACATTACTTGGCTAAGTTGGAGAATTGCAGTTTGTTGCTGAGTAGTCAGTGCCATAAAATAATTCCGAATTTGAACATGATTTCAGTAACTTCAAAGTCCTGATCGCCAAAGCATAAGAAAATACCCTTTTCTGAACAGGGAAAAGTACTGGAATGCGCATGATGTGTCAAATAAACAAAAGCTGCGGCAGAAATGGCCAATATAGATTAGTAATTCTGCACAGTTTGATCAGTTGAAAGCTATTTCCCAAATCGGGGTATCGAATTTTGTTTTTTCTTATCGTTAACTTGTTTAATCTTTAGCATTCTTTTGCACTCAACGTTGGAATCCAGGAGATTACGAGCCGCAGCGTTGTCGCCAACGAGTCCTAGAAAACATACTCCGGAGTTTCTGAAACCTGCGACAAACAATCGCGATACATTCGAGGAACCAGGGTTTGACAATTGTTGACCGGGATTTTGCGCTGTTACACGAAAAATTAAACCGGTATTAACAATAGTAATAGAGTCCTGCGTCATCACCAGCGGGGACATATCATTCTCGTGTGCTGTTAAAGTTTTTTTGGATTTGAGTGTGAATTATTGAATGTTATAAATCCAGGAGAGTTGAAAATTTTTAGATAGTGAAGAATGAAGTTATGCGTCAAAATATAATCGTAATCAGTTGATTGTTTTTTTTTTGGCGGAGAGAGAGGGATTCGAACCCTCGATAAGCTTTTTGAGCCTATACTCCCTTAGCAGGGGAGCGCCTTCGACCACTCGGCCATCTCTCCAAATTGTGTGAGATTACATCTTTCCTCGTTGCGATTTAATTGACTTTACTTTATTACAGCGCTTGTTCAAGATCAAATGCTTTATGGAGTACTCTAACTGCCAATTCCATATACTTCTCATCAACAACGACGGATATTTTTATCTCAGAAGTGGCAATCATTTGAATATTAATACCTTCTTCCGCCAATACCCGAAACATCTTGCTCGCTATACCGGCATGCGAGCGCATACCGACTCCAACAACTGAAACTTTCGCGATTCTATCACCTCCGAGTACATCGCGTGCACCAATATGCGGTTGAATTTTTTCTTTCAGGATATTTATCGTGTTTTTAAATTCATTGCGATGAACGGTAAAAGAAAAATCTGTCAAGCCGTCGTGCCCTACGTTCTGAATGATCATATCAACGTCGATGTTTGCATCAGCAACGGGTCCCAGAATCTGATAAGCAATACCTGGATGATCAGGAACACCTAAAACGGTAATTTTTGCTTCATCGCGATTAAAAGCGATTCCCGAAATAACTGCTTGTTCCATATTCTCATCTTCCTCGAAAGTAATCAGGGTACCTTGTCCTTCCTCTTCAAAACTAGATAAAACTCTTAGCTTGACTTTGTATTTTCCTGCGAATTCAACAGATCTAAGTTGTAAAACTTTTGAACCCAGGCTTGCCATTTCGAGCATTTCTTCGAAGGTGATGGTATTTAACCTCCTAGCTTCGGCAACTACCCGTGGATCGGTAGTATAGATTCCATCAACGTCGGTATAAATTTGACATTCATCAGCTTTCAAAGCCGCTGCCAATGCGACACCGGTAGTATCCGATCCGCCGCGGCCAAGCGTGGTGATGCTGCCTTTTTCATCGACACCTTGAAATCCGGCTACAACGACTACAAAACCGGCATCCAGATCTGCGCGAATTTTCGCTTCATCAATACTCAATATCCTGGCTTTTGTATGTGTGCTGTCAGTCAGAATTCTGACTTGCGATCCGGTATAACTTTTTGCTTTTACGTTAAGGGCCATGAGTGCCATTGCCAATAATGCGATGGATACTTGTTCCCCGGTTGACACCATGACATCCAATTCGCGAGCATCCGGATTATCCTGGATCTCACGTGCCAGGGCGATAAGCCGGTTTGTCTCTCCACTCATAGCTGATACCACAACCACGAGCTTATGGCCTTGTGCATGAAACTTGGCTACTCTTTTCGCTACATTTTTTATTCTTTCGGTACTTCCAACCGATGTGCCGCCATATTTTTGTACGTAAAAAGCCACGAGTTATTTACCTACTGAAAAGTATCAGGTTTTAAAAATCCGCGTATTTTACACCATTCTTTGCTCAAAATTGCTATGAAGTAAATTGAAACGCATTGTAGCTGCGTGAGTACTTGGACTATTTATTATTGGCTCTATGGTGGAGAAAATTTGCGATAGCGGTAAAATTTTCTACCGATAAATTTTCTGCACGCAAGCCAGAATCAATGCCCAGAAAACTAAAGTCATCAGCTGATAAATAATGGTGCAATGTGTTGCGCAGCGTTTTACGTCGTTGCGAGAATGCTTTGGTGACTACTTGTGACAATAACATTTCATCTTGCGCGTTAAGAAATGATGCATGGCGCGGAATCATTCGTACGATGGCGGATTCGACTTTGGGTGCAGGATGAAACGATTCTGCCGGAACATTGAAAATTTGCTCAATATCGAATCGATACTGCAACATGACCGATAGACGCCCATATTCCGATGTTGCCGGGATTCCGGTCATACGTTCGACGACCTCCTTTTGCAGCATAAAGTGCATATCAAAAATGTGTGCGTTGAATTGACTTAAATAAAATAGCAAGGGTGTTGAAATGTTGTAAGGTAGATTGCCAACTATGCGCAATCTGCTGCCAAAGTCAGAAAAATCGAATTTCAATGCATCGGCTGCATGAATGGTTAGTTTTTCTTGAGGAAATTGCTTATGTAATTTTTCGACAATATCGCGATCAATTTCAATAACATCTAGATGATCGACTATTTCCAAAAGAGGAGCAGTCAATGCACCCAGGCCAGGCCCAATCTCAATGATTCGATCGCTTTTTTGCGGACCGATTGTCGCGATGATGCAGGCGATAATTTGCTGGTCAATAAGAAAATTTTGACTAAAGCGCTTGCGAGGGTTATGACGCATTGCCTAGAAACAACATTTGATTTTTTGCTAACTGGATGCCCATTCCGATAGCACTTATTAAACTGCCAGCTTGTGCGCGTCCCGTGCCGGCTAACTCTAAAGCCGTTCCATGATCTACTGAAGTCCGAATGATGGGTAATCCCAGTGTGACGTTAACACCACCGCCGAAGCTGGCATATTTCAGTACCGGTAATCCTTGGTCGTGATACATGGCAAGAATGCAATCATACTGCTTGAGTTGCAAAGGGTTGAACATCGTATCCGCTGGCAAGGGGCCTATCAAATGCATACCTTCATTTCTTAATTTGTCAAGCACAGGAATGATAATGTCAATTTCTTCACGCCCAAGATAACCGGACTCGCCGGCATGCGGATTGAGTCCCGCTACAGCGATGCGCGGTTTGTTCAAGATAAAGCGTGTTACTAAGTCCTGTTGGATAATACGCAGCTTGTTTTCTAGATTTTCGGTTGTAATTGCAGCCGAAACAGCTTTGAGTGGTAAATGAGTAGTAGCCAACGCTACGCGCATATTTTCGCCTACCAGCATCATTACAACTGCGCTGTGTGTCAATTCCGCCAAATATTCTGTATGGCCGCTGAAAGCAATACCGGCTTCATTTATCACGCCTTTATGGACGGGTGCAGTAACCATGCCGTCGAATCGGCCCGTTTGGCAACCAGCAACAGCTAGATCGAGCATCTTAAGAACATAATTGGCATTGACTGGATTTAACTTGCTTGCAATGGCTGGTTCAGCTAGTGAAATGTGCATCACTTGTAGACTACCTGTTTGATGCGGCTTTATAGGGGTAGTAGTTGAAACTTCAGTCAGATTAAGCGGGATGTTGAGTTGATGCGCGCGCGCTAATAGCAATTCGCAGTCCGCAAGGACTACCAAATTACATGAAAGCGGCTGCTGAGCAATTTTTAGGCAAATATCAGGGCCAATTCCGGCAGGTTCGCCTGTAGTCAGTACCAGTGTGGGATAGAAATTATCGTTCATCGTCCAAACGCAGCTCAACATAGGCTTGGTCGCGCAATTCTCTTAACCATTCCTGCACAACGACATCCGCCTTACGTGTTCGTATGGCTTGTCTTGCTAATTGCCTGCGCCGGTCAAGGCTAACGTCTTGAGTGCGGCGTTCCACCACTTGAATCAAGTGCCAACCGAATTGGGATTGCACAGGTTCGCTTGTTTGGCCAGGCAATAATGTGTTCATGGTTTGTTCAAAAGCCGGTACGGTGTCGCCTGGAGACAGCCAACCTAGATCGCCGCCAGATGAGGCGCTGCTATCTTCGGAATAAAGCTTGGCCAGCTCTGCAAAATCTTCTCCCCGGTCGAGACGATGCTTGATTTGGGTTATTTTTAGCCTGGCGTCGTTTTCGGAGGTCAGTTCATTGATTTTAATAAGAATATGTCGTGCATGAGTTTGGTCGATAATAACTGTGGGTACTTCTTGAGAACGCCTATCTAGCAGCTTAAAAATATGAAATCCAGATGGGCTTTGCACGATGGGCGTTAATTCTCCAGGCTGAAGCGGAGAAAGCATTTCAGCAAATTTGGGACCCAATTGATTAATGGGGCGCCAATCTAAAATTCCGCCTTTTGATGCATCGGCAGCATCTGAAAATTCGGCCGCGACCTGAGCGAAATCGACACCTTCCTTAAGTTTTGCCAAAGCCATTTCGGCCCGCTCATTTCTTTGTTGAATTTGGTTCGAGTTCATGTTTTCAGTGACCAAAATGAGAATATGAGCCAACAAATATTCATCGTTGCCGATAGCGGAAGTATCTTGCGTTTTGAGATAGTTATCAACTTCCCCTTCGGTGACATTCACCTGATTTTTGATTTCCCTCTCCTTGAGCCGCGCCATAATCATTTCTTCGCGAATTTCATTGCGGAATTTGTTATAACTGATGCCATCATTTTCAAGTGCTGCATGAAATTCAGGCAAAGATAGTCTGTTATCTTCGGCAATCCGCTGAATCGTCTCATCGATTTCGCTCTCACTGACTGATAAGCCCACCTCGGTGGCGTGTTGCAGTTGGATTCGCTTGGTTACGATAGATTCAAGCACTTGATCTTGCAGAATATGAAGATCGGGTAATTGAATGCCTTGGGATTGAAGGCGGCCGATGGCTGTTTTAACTGCGTCATCAAGTTCCTGACGGGTAATGACATCTTCGTTGACAACCGCTACGATGTGGTCGATTGATTGGGGTTCCAACGTATATTTAATATCTTCTATATCCTCTTTGTCCTCGACCGCACAGAAAACTGGCATTGCCGTCAAGAGTAGCAAGAGGATGTAGATATAACTTTGAATATGCATGCGTGATGGTAACCGCAAAATTAATGACTAAAAATTAGTGAACGCTGGTATAGCCTGGAATGCTGCTCTGTAGTACTTGCAAAGGATTGTTGCCAATCCCCATTAAACCTTTTAACTCTAATTGTACAAAAAATGCTGTCGTGGAGGTTTGTGTGGCTGTAGTCAGTCGTTGCATGACGACTCGAAAAGCCCAGCAGCATGTGTTGTATTCTAATCCAGCCAGGCCTGCGAGAATCTTATCGTCTTGCAGCGAATAATTTACCCGCGCAACACCGTGCCAATTACCGGTAATCGGCCACTGGACGGAAGAATCGACTTGCTCCAGAGGCGTTACTTGATTGCCCTGATTAAGGGGGTTAAAGATACTTCGCGTAAATCGGTAACCGAAATTTAATACTTTACCAGGTTCCGGTTGATAGCTAATCCCAGTACGGATTTTTTCAATCCAAAGCTTGGATTCATCCATTTGAATGTTGGAGTCGGTGCTGAGATGAGGTGTTAAACGTCCGGAAATGGCGGCTATGAAATCGGACCTTCCGCTGGTTACTTGCGGTGTGCCCAGTATCAACACACGCGGATCAGTAAAGTTGAACTGCTGGCCTATCGCAAGTCGCAAGTGCTCGATCCCTGTTTCTTGCTCGATAAATCGAGAAGTCAGTCCAATCATAGCGCGATTGGCGTCGTTAATACGATCACCGCCGCTAAAGCGATTTTCAGTGAACATTTGTGCAAAGCTAAAATCGTTGACTGCGGAATCGAAATTAGGCAAAAAGCTTTGATTGCGATAGGGGATGTAGGTATAGAAAACACGGGGTTCCAGAGTTTGGATAAATTTCCGGTCACTTATTTCGATTTGGCGATCAAACGCGATACCGCTATCCAAGCTAACAATAGGCAGTGCGCGATCTACATTTTCGCCTTTGGCATCAACTGGTGCAGCCAGGTTATAGTGGGTGTAGTGTAGGCCAACTTTAGGCGTGATATAGCCATACTCGTTACGAAACGGGGCACTAACGCTGGGAAAAAATACAGTGCGATTTCCATCGACCAGTGTGGGGTGATAGAAATTTGTCCAGCTGCCAAAAACTTCAAAATCCAATTTTCCGATATTATATTTGAGGGCGTTAAACGAAAAATGGGGTAATCGCTCATAAGGGGAAACAATTCCCGCACCGGGGAAAGGATCTTGGAGGGTTTGGAAGCGTTGTGCAAAGCCGGTAAAACTGATGGTGCCATCCGCGCCTAACCTGCCGTTATACGTAACCCCGCCTTGTTGCGACAGGTTGGTCAAGCTCGTTTGAGCAAGATTCGGGGTCAGTTCGCGAAAATAGCGGTCATCTGAAACCTGGTTGTAATTCATAAAACCTTGCCAACCTTTCCACAGACTCTGAGAATGGGTATATAAAATGCCCCAACGTGTTTTATTGGTGTCGATATCCATCGGCAGAATATCGAAAAGCAAGTGGCCATTCATATTATTTTTGCCAATGTAGCGCACTTCGTTACTCAACAAGAAACCCCTTTGCGTCATAATGCGGGGTGCGACGGTAGCGTCGATATTCGGTGCAATATTCAAATAAACCGGAAGTGCGACATCGAAACCAGTTCTGACGTTATATCCGGCGACAGGTGCCAATAAGCCTGTCTTGCGTTTGCCACTGTATGAGAAATCAATCCAAGGCGAGTATAGTATGGGTACGTCTTTAAATACCACACTAACGTGCCGCGCGGTACCGATTTCTTTTTTATTATCAATTTCGAGTTCTTTCGCACGGATATACCAATCATGGTTACCTTCGGTGCAAGTCGTGTAGTTTGCATCTTTTAACCGGTAATTATTTTTGCCTTCAAAGAACAGCAGGCTGCCTGCGCCTCGTCCTTTACCGTCTTTGATAAAATATCGCGGTTCAGACATGTAGCCTTCTTCAGTTCGTAAGTTAAGCTCCAGGTATTTTCCCTTTAAAGTATCATTCGGTCTTTCCAAACAAGCATTTCCCTCGACTTCAGTTTCCTCGGTTAGCTGATAGTATTTCATGCGGTCGGCGGTCAGAACATTATCACCGTAACGTAGTTCGACGTTTCCGGTAGCTTCCATTTCCTGCTTGTAATAGCCTGTAATTCGATCGGCTTCAATAAATACAGGTTTTCTAGACGGTTTGATAATCGCTTTTTGTTCTTTTTCTACAGAGGTGGGTAACGCGTTACTGAGTGCGGTTATGGGCATGGCCAACAGTAATAGTAAAAGAGCGTTGCTTGGAGCAAAGGATATGTTCACGTTATAAAAGCTTTTTTGGAGTTCCGAAGACCTAAGCAAGATGCACCTTTTGTTATGCCAGCAAATTATTTTAAATTGTTGAATGGAAGAAGTTATGCAAGATTGGCCGAATATCAATTTATAGTGTATGAGTGTGCTTTCGCTAAATACTCCATTTTCCTGCCGTGGTAATTATATCAATAGTTTGATCTCAATAACCGGTTTGAATTAATTATTTAATTCAATGGCGTATTCTACTATTTCTTCATTCAAATTATTTGTGCATCGAAAGCGCTTCAATATCTATCAACAAATGGGTATCGATAGATAGCGGTATAATCTCGCGAATATAGATTATTACCGCAGCCTGTTGCTTAAAACTATTTAATTTTGTTTGATCGATATCATTTGAAAATTCATACATTCAATCACGGTGCCAGTTTAGTAGGCATATATTTTGATTGATAGCCTTATTTTGTTATGTCCAATCTAGAGTCCATTTTTTCTTGTGACGGCATTCTTTCCAATCAAATTGCAGGGTTCCGGATGCGCCCGCAACAGTTGGCAATGGCTCAGACAATCGCTGATGCTATTGCCAAGCGGCAGATTTTAGTCGCCGAAGCAGGTACTGGAACAGGAAAAACTTTGGCTTACTTGGTTCCCGCTTTGCTGGAGGGCGGCAAAGTTATTATTTCTACGGGAACGAAAACATTGCAGGATCAGCTGTTTAAGAGAGACTTGCCCAGTGTCAGGGCGGCACTTAAGGTGCCGGTGACGATCGCTCTTTTGAAAGGACGTTCCAACTATATCTGTCATTATCATCTGGAAAGAACTTTACAAGATACTCATCTCAGTTTCCTTAACCGGGAAGAAATCCATTACTTACCTCAGATAGAACGTTATGCTCGCATTAGTAAAGAAGGGGACAAGAGCGGACTCAATGAAGTACCTGAGAATGCGGCGATTTGGCAACACGTAACTTCTACGCGTGATAACTGCTTAGGCTCCGAGTGCCCGAGTTATAAGAAATGTTTTGTAATTGAAGCGCGTAAACAAGCCATGATGGCGGATATCGTTGTGGTTAACCATCACTTGTTTTTTGCGGATGTTATGCTTCGCGATGAAGGGTTATCTGAGCTTTTGCCCGCTTGCAATACGGTTATTTTCGATGAGGCGCATCAATTGCCGGAAACGGCCAGCTTGTTTTTCGGCGAATCACTGAGTACGAATCAGTTGCTTGATTTGGCGCGCGATTCCAGGGTAGAAGCTATCCAGGCGGCAAAGGATTTTTTGGACTTGCCCAATGCGATTGCCATCATGGAAAAAGCGGTACGAGATTTGCGCTTAACAATTATCGAAGACAACACACGGATAGCGCTGTCTGCCATCAAGCAGAATGGGGGGTTTCAAAAAGCACTGGATGTTTTGCTGGAGAAGCTGAGTGATTTGAATAAATTGTTGGAGAGTCAGGCTGAGCGCTCTGAAGGGCTGGAAAACTGTAGGCAACGGACGGCACAACATTTGCGGCTTTTGCAACTATGGTGTGCTGAAACTGAAATGTGTGATTATGTTCGTTGGATCGAAGTTTATCATCAAGCGTTGCAACTGAATGCAACCCCTTTGTCGATTTCTGAAATTTTCCAGAAGCAGATTATGGCATCGTCACGGGCGTGGATCTTTACTTCTGCCACCTTATCGATAAAAAAAGATTTTACACACTACAATGCGGAAATGGGGTTGACTACTGCGCAAACGGCTTGTTGGGATAGTCCTTATAACTATGCTGAGCAAGCATTACTATATGTACCGACCGGATTGCCGGAGCCCCATCATAAACACTATACCGATTATGTGGTGCAAGCCGCATTGCCGGTATTGCGTGCAAGCCGTGGACGGGCGTTTTTTTTATGTACCAGCTTAAAAGCAATGCATCGGGTTTATGAATTATTACTTGCGGCTGATGCATTTGATTTTCCACTGCTCCTGCAAGGTCAGGGTTCGCGTTCCTATATGCTGGAGCGTTTCCGGCAAATGGATAATGGCGTGCTTATCGCCAGTCAATCTTTCTGGGAAGGTGTTGATGTGCGGGGTGAGGCATTGTCATTGGTGATTATTGATAAATTGCCATTTGCACCACCCGACGATCCAGTTCTTTCAGCGCGCATTGAGAAAATAAATAGCGAGGGGCGAAACGCTTTTATGGAATATCAGCTGCCGCGTGCTGTTATCAATTTAAAGCAAGGAGCGGGTCGGCTGATTCGGGATGAAGCGGACCGGGGGGTATTAATGATTTGCGACCCGCGTTTAACGACTAAGGCGTATGGCAAGCAAATCTGGCAAAGCTTGCCGCCAATGCGACGTACCCGGGAATTAGCGGAAGTCGAGCGTTTTTTTAAGATCGTTCATGGTGACGAGGCAATTATAATTGTATAAAAATGGTTTGGCGGAATGTTGTCTGAGTATACGTGATTGCTTTGTGGCAGCATTAATTTGAGACTCGAGCTCAGTGGTGAATTAAACTTTTGTGTAATGCGCGTTGTGTCGTAAAAAAATATCAGAGCTGCTTTTAAAGGAGAGAGTATGCAATCGGTCACAGTAGCAGTAGTTGAAATCGATCAGGATTATCATGTGCCCGTCGAAGAATTGTTACGGCAAAGTGGAGCTCAAGTGGAATTATTGACGGATACCCTTTCAGAGAATGCGCATGCTGGCGAACGAAGGGAACTGGGGCGTGACGGCATCGCATCGGTCGATAATGCTGTGGCGAGAATTAAACGTCTGAATCCGAGAATATTGTTAATCAATGCCAATAAATCAATGGCTGAATATTGCGATTTGCTACTTGCATTACAACAGCAATGCCCCGATACGCAGGCCATTTTAATTATCAATGAATCGATAGAAGAGGATTATCTCTTAAAAACACTTGCATGCGGCGCGCGGGGGTTTATCACGAATGATCTGGATTTATTGAATTTCTCAAAAATTGTCGGGGCTATTCATCGAGGCGAAGCATGGTTGTCGCGCAAGATGATTGCAAAAATGATGCGTCAAATCGTTTCTGAAGCACGTTATAATTCTTTAGAAGTTGAGGTTAATTTTGATTCTCTTGGCTAGCGCTAATGAAGAATTAATTTTACGCTGGCAGCATGGGTTGTTTGGTGTTTCTTCTTGGTATGTTGTACATAGTTATGCATCCTTGGCTGGAAAAATTAACAAGCTAGGTCCGCAGATAGTGTTTCTTGATTATGAACTGGCGGGCTTGAGAAACCAGCAGTCGATTTTGGATTTGCTAAGTTTAAGAAAAGAAACCAAAGTAGTGATATTTGCTCCGGAATTATCTGACGAATTTGAATGGAAGCTATTCAAGCTGGGTATAAAGGGATGCTGCTTAAATAATATACAGTCCGGGCAAATAAAAAAAGTCGTCAATGCAATTCTGCATGATGAACTTTGGATTCGCCGTACGCTAACTAACAAGATATTGAACGAGTTGGTAAAAGTTACCTCTGAAAAAAATCAGATGGAACGCACCATTAATAATTTATTGGACAATCTCACTCGTCGTGAATATGAAATTGCCATGTTGGTGGGGCGTGGCGAGAGTAATAAGCGGATCGCACAGCAGCTAACCATTACTGAGCGAACAGTCAAAGCCCACTTGACAGAAATTTTTCGTAAATTGCGTATTTCAGACCGGATTAAACTGGCATTGATTATGAAAGATGCCAGCAAATCAGTCTAACATTCAGTAAGAGCAGATACGAATTTTGCATGCATGCGTTTAAAACGTTATGCGGCTTAATTAATTGCAAGTTATTAATTTATTGTTGTATTGGTAACTCGATGCTCCATGGATTTATGAGTTAGTCATGTCCATTCCTGTTCATGAGAATTTAAGTGATCGATTCTTATAGCAAATCTTTTCTAATGTGTTATATCATTGATAATGTAATATTTCGCTGTATTTAATTGATAGTAAAAGGAGACCATTATGATTCTAAGAAAAAAAATAGCGATAATGTTTGTTATCTCTACAACTTTTGTTGCAGGCAGTGCAATTGCTTTCGATCAGTCTTTCCATCCGAATCACAAATTTGTTGAAAGAGAAAGTATTGGACCTACTTTGAAATCTGATCTTATAATTGATAAAGATAAGGCTGCGAAAGTGAAAACTGCAGAAGAAGAATTTTTACTTCCTTCTGGGGTTAATCCAGGAAATCCATCGGGAGCCAACCCTAATACTCGTCTTGGAACAGCACCGAAATAATACCTTGTTTCAACATTGATAAGTATGCGACGAAGAAAGGGATTGTTTGTTGAGTTAGAGTGGAATCCCTTTAGATGAGTTGTTGGTAACAATCGATAACCAAACCCGCTTCGGCGGGTTTTTTGTTCTGAGGGTTTACACTGCAGTCATTAATTTCAATTATTTATTATTATACAGATAGTTAATATAATTTTTCGTTTGCTGCTCTTGAAAAAGTTTAGTTTAGCTCCTATTATTAGCACTCGTAGTCAATGAGTGCTAATAATAGTTATTAAATATTAGATATAACTATTTTTAAATTTCTTTAAAACAAAATGCAGTCTTTTGCATTAATCAAAAGTTATTAATTTTAATAGGAGATGGCAGCATGAAAATTCGCCCCTTGCATGATCGTGTGATTGTCAAACGATTGGAAGAGGAACGTAAGACAGCGTCGGGCATAGTTATTCCCGATAGCGCAGCAGAAAAACCGGATCAAGGTGAAGTTTTAGCTATAGGAAAAGGTAAAGTGGGAGACGATGGGAAAGTGCGTCCTTTAGAGGTTAAAGTCGGTGATAAGGTTTTATTTGGCAAATATGCTGGACAATCTGTCAAGGTTCATGGAGAAGAGCTTTTAGTTATGCGCGAAGAAGATATTATGGGCGTGATTGAAGGTTGAGAATTTTTAATCCAATTGCATGCTAAAAATAATATTTGAGAGATTAGGAGAATAAGTTATGTCAGCAAAAGAAGTGAAGTTCGGAGATTCAGCCCGCCACAGAATGGTTGCCGGTGTAAATATTTTAGCCGATGCGGTGAAAGTAACCTTAGGGCCGAAAGGACGAAATGTAGTATTGGACCGTTCTTATGGAGCACCGACTATCACCAAGGATGGTGTTTCAGTTGCTAAAGAAATTGAATTGAAAGATAAGTTTGAAAATATGGGTGCGCAAATGCTGAAGGAAGTGGCCAGCAAAACATCTGATGTAGCAGGTGATGGCACTACTACAGCAACTGTATTGGCGCAAGCCATTGTTAAAGAAGGGATGAAATATGTTGCTGCCGGTATGAATCCTATGGATCTCAAACGTGGTATCGACAAAGCGGTAAGTGCTGCTGTCAGTGAACTGAAGAAGCTATCAAAACCTTGCGCAACCGCCAAGGAAATCGCCCAAGTCGGTAGTATTTCTGCGAATTCCGATACTGAAATCGGCAAGATTATTGCAGATGCAATGGACAAGGTAGGTAAAGAAGGCGTGATTACCGTTGAAGATGGTTCAGGATTGCAAAATGAACTGGAAGTAGTTGAAGGTATGCAATTCGACCGTGGATATCTCTCACCTTATTTTGTTACAAGTTCGGATAAGCAAATTGCTTTATTGGATAATCCATATGTTTTATTGCATGACAAGAAAATTTCTAATATACGCGACTTATTGCCCGTGCTGGAACAAGTTGCTAAAGCAGGCAAACCACTTCTGATTATTGCTGAAGACGTGGATGGTGAAGCGCTTGCTACACTGGTGGTTAACAACATTCGCGGTATTCTTAAAACATGCGCTGTTAAAGCCCCTGGTTTTGGTGATCGTCGTAAAGCCATGTTAGAAGATATTGCAATTTTGACTGGTGGCACAGTGATTGCAGAAGAGGTTGGATTAACTTTGGAAAAGGTTACACTTAACGATCTAGGTCAAGCTAAGCGAATAGAGGTGGGTAAAGAAAATACCACAATTATTGATGGGGCTGGTGATGCAAGTAACATTGAAGGCCGTGTCAAGCAGATTCGCGCTCAGATAGAAGAAGCAACGAGTGATTATGATAAAGAGAAATTGCAAGAGCGTGTGGCTAAGCTTGCCGGTGGAGTTGCACTGATTAAGGTAGGTGCTGCTACCGAAGTTGAAATGAAGGAGAAAAAAGCCCGAGTTGAAGATGCGCTCCATGCAACACGTGCAGCAGTGGAAGAAGGCGTTATTCCGGGGGGGGGCGTTGCACTTTTGCGGACTATATCTGTTGTTAAAAAGACGAAAGGTGACAATCATGATCAAGATGCAGGTATCAAGATTGTTTTGCGTGCGCTGGAAGAACCTTTACGTCAAATCGTCACAAACTGCGGTGATGAACCATCAGTGGTTGTAAACAAAGTTGCAGAGGGACAAGGTAATTTTGGCTACAATGCTGCAACAAGTGAGTACGGTGATTTGGTGGCAATGGGGGTTCTGGATCCGACAAAAGTTACACGTTCCGCTTTACAAAATGCAGCTTCTGTGGCCAGTTTGATGTTGACTACCGATGCAATGGTTGCTGAATTACCTAAGGAAGACACTGCTGCAGCTGGCGGTATGGGTGGCATGGGCGGTATGGGCGGTATGGGCGGTATGGATATGTAAAGCTTCTACCAGTTCATTGTTTATTCCATAAAAAAACAGGCCTCAGTGTAAACTGAGGTCTTTTTTTTTGTTTCATTGTTTTAGAAACAAATGGAGAATAAAGGGATCTTTGTATAAAGTACATTATTCTTTAAAAAATATTAGTTGTGATAAATTCCAATGACGAAAAAAATAGAAAATTACCAAGCATCCGACAACCTCCTTAATGATCGCGTTATTCTTGTAACAGGCGCTGGACAGGGTCTAGGTCGCATTGCGGCATTAAGCTATGCAAAACATGGTGCAACGGTAATTTTGCATGGATGTAAGGTAGAAAAATTGGAACGTGTTTATGATGAAATTGAAGCGATTGGAAAAGTGTGCGCACTTATTTATCCGTTTAACTTTCATGGCGCACAGGAAAAAGATTTTGCCGTCATGGTAGAAGCAATAGAGCAGCAATTCGGAAGGCTGGATGGAATTTTGCATAATGCAGCTTTTTTATATGGATTGAGTCCCTTGGAAAATCAAACAGTAGAGCAGTGGCAATCAATCTTCCATGTTAACGTGTTTGCTCCTTTTGCTTTAACTAAGGCGTGTACGCCATTACTAAAAGCCGCTCCGGATGCAAGTGTGATCATGACTTCAAGTTCCCATGGACATAACCCTTCAGCATATTGGGGAGCATTCACGGTTGCGAAAGCTAGCATTGAAGCCTTGGTGAAAGTGCAAGCAGATGAATGGGAAGCAATCCCAAATTTACGGATCAACGCTTTAGTGCCAGGTATTGTTAATACTCCGCAACGCGCCAAGACTCATCCGGGTGAGATTAAAAAGAACTTAGTGCAGCCTGAAGATTTAATGGCAACTTATTTATATTTGATGGGGCCGGATAGCAAAAATATTAATGGTGAGATCATTTTTTGTCAGAATGATGAGTGAACCAAATGCGATTGGAAGGATTAGAAGGTATAATTAAAAGCGCTGAAATATAAAATTGAGCGAATAACATTGCGAAAGTGGCGGAATTGGTAGACGCACCAGATTTAGGTTCTGGCGCCGTAAGGTGTGGGGGTTCGAGTCCCCCCTTTCGCACCATAATTGTCAGGGCTTAGTTTTAAAGAATGCTAGGAACAAATAATCTATCGTGTTGGGAAATATAATAAATTGGGAACCCTATGGAATTGAATATAGAAAAACTTGGCGCATTGGAGCGACGTCTTGATATTAATATTTCTATAGAGAAATTACAGGCAGAAGTTGAGAATCGCATTAAAAAGTTGGCAAAAACTACGAAGCTGCATGGTTTTCGTCCGGGAAAGGTTCCATTAAAAATGGTTTCGCAGATGTATGGTGCGCAAGTTCAGCAGGATGCGCTAAACGATGCAGTGCACAAACAATTTGTTGATACTATCAAAGAGCTAAATGTGCAAGTTGCTGGATATCCACAATTCGAGGCAAAACCAGGAACTAATGAAGCATTTTATTCATTCAGCGCGACATTCGAAATCTATCCAGAAATTGTGGTTGGAGATTTAAGCCAGCAAAATATCGAGAAGCCTAATGTAAAGATAGGGGATGCCGATATTGATAAAACGTTAAATATGATCCGAAGACAGCGTGCAAAATATGAACCGGTGAGTCGTTCTGCTAAAGAAAATGATCGAGTCAGAATAGATTATACTGGTACGATTGACGGTGCTGGTTTTGAAGGTGGAACAGCTTCAGATGTTCAACTGGTAATTGGAGATGGAAAATTTCTCAAGGAATTTGAGAATTCTTTGATGGGCATGGAAGTAGGCAATAATAAATCATTTGATGTTGTTTTTCCGGAGGATTATCATGGCAAAGATGTCGCTGGAAAAACTGCAACCTTTGAAGTAAAGCTAAAAGAAATAGAAGAGCCAATTTTACCGAGTGTAGATGCTGATTTTGCTAAATTGCTAGGCGTTCCAAACGGTGATATTAAAAAGTTACACGAAGGGATTCAACAAGACTTGCAGCGTGAAGCTTCTAAACGGATTAAAGCAAGGCTTAAAGAACAAGTTATGCAATCATTATTAGATGTGACAGAGATTGCCGTTCCTCAGATTTTGATTAATCAAGAAATAGAGCGACTAATGCAGAATGCAAAGAATGGTCTCGAATCACGTGGAATAAAAGCCAGTGAATTGTCTCTTACTCCTGATTTATTTAAGAATAAAGCAGAATATCGAGTTAAGTTAGGTCTAATTCTCGCAGAACTTGTGAAAACGCATGCTTTGAAAGCTACTCGTGAACAAATTCGAAGCGTAATTGAAGATGTGGCGCAAAGTTATGACAATCCAGAGCAAGTTATTAAATGGCATTATGCTTCTTCAGAGCGACTGCAAGAAGCTGAGTCATTGGCACTTGAAGAAAATGTAGTAAATTGGGCGCTCAATAAAGTAAATGTAGTCGATAAAGCTGTTACATTCGACGAGTTGATGGGGATATCCTGAAATTATGCAACGATCTAATAATATTTATGACCTTGAACCTAAGAATTTAGGATTAATTCCCATGGTAATTGAAACAAGTGGGAGAGGGGAGCGTGCGTATGATATTTATTCACGATTACTAAAGGAAAGAGTTGTGTTTTTAGTTGGACCTGTCACAGAAGCGAGTGCAAATTTAATTGTTGCACAACTTTTGTTTTTAGAGTCCGAGAATTCAGACAAAGATATCCATTTCTATATTAATTCTCCTGGCGGAATTGTATCTGCCGGCTTGGCTATCTATGACACAATGCAATATATTAAGCCAGATGTTAGTACTTTATGTATTGGACAGGCAGCAAGCATGGGAGCCTTATTACTAACTGCAGGTACGAAAGGAAAGCGGTATTGTTTGCCAAATTCGCGTGTGATGATTCATCAACCATTAGGTGGTTTTCAAGGACAGGCTTCTGATATCGAGATACATGCACGTGAAATTTTATATCTCAAAGCTCGTCTAACTGAAATTATGGCTAAGCATACTGGCCGATCTGTTTCAGATGTTGAAAAAGATACAGATCGTGACAATTTTATGAGTGCTGTTGAGTCAGTAAATTACGGTTTAGTTGATGCAGTATTGACGCATAGAGATGCAAGTGCTGAATAAAATGTATACTTTACTTAATCAGCTGTATTTAATTTTGATCACTATGGGATAAAAAAATGCCGGACAAAGCTAGTGGTGAGAAACTTCTTTATTGTTCTTTTTGTGGCAAAAGTCAGCATGAAGTTAGAAAATTGATTGCAGGTCCATCTGTATTTATATGTGATGAATGTATCGATTTATGTAATGACATCATTCGCGAAGAAATGCAGGGAGATGAGTCGGCAAAATTGGTTAAGTCGAACTTGCCGGTACCTCGTGAGATCTGTCATATCCTTGATCAATATGTAATAGGGCAAGAGTCAGCTAAAAAAATATTATCAGTTGCAGTCTACAATCATTATAAGCGCTTAAAGAACGTTGGTAAGTCAGATGAAACAGATGATATCGAGTTGTCTAAAAGCAATATTTTGCTTGTTGGCCCTACGGGATCTGGTAAAACATTACTTGCACAAACATTAGCACGCCTATTGGACGTCCCCTTTATAATGGCAGATGCTACAGCCTTGACCGAAGCAGGTTATGTCGGTGAAGATGTTGAGAACATTATTCAGAAATTACTTCAGAAATGTAATTATGATGCTGAAAAAGCGCAACGTGGGATCGTATACATTGATGAAATCGATAAGATATCTCGTAAGTCTGATAATCCGTCAATTACTCGGGATGTTTCCGGGGAGGGTGTGCAGCAAGCGCTGCTAAAGCTAATTGAAGGAACAATTGCCATGGTGCCGCCTCAGGGTGGACGAAAACATCCAAATCAAGAATTTATTCAAGTTGATACTACAAATATTTTATTTATTTGCGGTGGAGCATTTGATGGACTAGATAAAGTTATTAGGGCTCGTACCGAGAAAGGTGGGATAGGTTTTGGTGCAGATGTGAAAAGCCATGCAAAAAAGGACACGAACAAAATTCTACAACAAGTAGAGCCAGAAGATTTGGTTAAGTTCGGCTTGATTCCAGAATTTGTTGGACGTTTGCCTGTCGTGGCAACTTTAGAAGAACTTAATGAAGCAGCTTTAATTCAAATATTAACGGAACCGCGAAATGCTCTCGTTAAACAATATTGGAAGATGTTCAATATGGAAGGTGGTGTGGATTTGGAATTTCGTGAGCCTGCTCTTAAAGCAATCGCGAAAAGAGCTCTAATCCGTAAAACCGGAGCACGTGGCTTACGCTCAATTCTTGAAGAAATATTACTTGACATCATGTACGATCTTCCGTCATTGGAAAATGTATCTAAGGTTGTTATCGATTGTAATTTAGCCAACGATGAAATTAAACCTATATTGATTTATTCAGATCAACCAAAGGTGGCAAAACGTTCCAAGTAATCAGTAAGTATTTTTTTGTTACTATTAATGAATGTAAAAGTTTGATAGCCCGCATTTACGAAGCGAACATATTTTCGGCGAGTGGTATTGAATTGCGAATTGGCATACATATCTTATCGTCAGTTTTACATTTCATTAACATTGAGTAGATATTATGACATTTTTAGAGACAAACTCTGATCGACTAATTTTACCGCTTTTACCTCTACGTGATGTTGTGGTTTTTCCGCATATGGTTATACCATTATTTGTAGGAAGGCAGAAATCTATCAAAGCACTTGAGCTAGCGATGGAGTCGAGTAAAAATATTTTGCTAGTTGCTCAAAAAGTGGCATCTAAAGATGATCCTGCACCAGAAGATCTCTACGAGGTATGCAGCGTTGCTAGCTTACTACAAATGTTGAAATTACCTGATGGCACTGTGAAGGTGCTTGTTGAAGGTAATTACCGCGCACGTGTTCTGGAACTGATTGATTCAGAAAGCCATTTGTCTGGAAGGGTTTCACAGGTATTATCGGATGTAAAAAATAATTCCGAAGCAGAAGCGATGAGGCGAGCTATTCTGACTCAATTTGATCAATACGTAAAACTTAATAAAAAGATTCCGCCAGAGATAATCACTTCATTGAGTAGTATAGATGATGCTGGGCGGTTAGCCGATACCATTGCAGCATATTTGCCATTAAAGCTTGAACAAAAGCAAGAGATTCTTGAAATTTTCGAGGTATCCAAGCGCCTAGAACATTTGCTAGGACTATTGGAGACTGAACTTGATATATTGCAAGTTGAGAAACGTATTCGTGGCAGAGTTAAGCGTCAGATGGAAAAGAGCCAGCGTGATTACTATCTCAATGAACAAGTAAAAGCCATTCAGAAAGAACTGGGGGAAGGTGAAGAAGGCGCAGACTTAGATGAAATTGAAAAGAAAATCATATCTGCTCAAATGCCTAAAGAAGCTCGTACGAAAGCTGAATCTGAATTAAAGAAACTTCGTTTAATGTCTCCTATGTCAGCGGAAGCTACAGTTGTGAGAAATTATATTGATGTATTAGTTGCGTTGCCGTGGAAGAAAAAAAGTAAGATTAATCATGATCTCAAAACTGCAGAAGCAATATTGGAGAAAGATCATTATGGTTTGGAAAAAGTGAAGGAACGAATCGTTGAGTATTTGGCGGTGCAACAACGTGTAAATAAAATGAAAGCTCCAATACTCTGTCTTGTTGGTCCTCCCGGGGTAGGTAAAACTTCATTAGGCCAGTCAATTGCACGTGCCACAAACAGGAAATTTGTGCGCATGTCACTTGGAGGGGTGCGAGATGAAGCAGAGATTCGTGGACATCGTCGAACTTATATTGGATCTATGCCTGGTAAGATATTACATAATATGAGTAAAGTGGGCGTTAAAAATCCACTTTTTTTACTTGATGAAGTTGATAAAATGGGCATGGATTTTCGTGGAGATCCCTCTTCTGCACTATTAGAGGTTCTTGATCCTGAACAAAACAACACGTTTGTCGACCATTACGTCGAAGTAGAATACGATTTGTCCGATGTGATGTTTGTGGCAACTGCAAATACACTGAATATACCTCCTGCACTACTTGATCGTATGGAAATAATTCAACTATCAGGATATACAGAAGATGAAAAGTTAAATATAGCTACACGTTATTTATTGACTAAACAAATGCGTAATCATGGTCTTAAAGAAAAAGAGCTGAGTGTTTCAATTTCTGCTTTGCAAAATATTGCTCGCTATTACACAAGAGAAGCTGGTGTACGCTCAATGGAGCGAGAAATTTCAAAAATTTGCCGAAAAGCTGTTAAGGCGATGTTACTTAAAAAAGAAAAAAGTAGAGTAATTGTTAATTCACGTAATCTGGATAAATTTTTAGGAGTTAGGCGTTATACATATGGTATCGCTGAAGAAAAAAATCAAGTAGGACAAGTAACTGGACTGGCATGGACAGAAGTTGGAGGAGAGTTGCTGACAATTGAAGCTGTAGTGCTGCCTGGAAAGGGAAAAACCATTACTACCGGTAAACTAGGAGAAGTAATGCAAGAATCGATACAGGCTGCTTTATCTGTTGTTAGGAGTCGTTTTCATTCATTAGGCATACCTGAAGATTTCTATCAAAAAAACGATATACACATACACCTTCCCGAAGGAGCAACACCTAAAGACGGGCCGAGTGCAGGTATTGGTATTTGTGTTGCAATAGTGTCAATTCTTACGAATATAGCGGTTAGAGCGGATATAGCTATGACAGGAGAAATTACTTTAAGAGGAGAAGTGCTCCCTATTGGGGGATTGAAAGAAAAGCTTTTGGCTGCACACCGCGGTGGAATTAAGGGAGTTATTATTCCCGAAAAAAACGTCAAAGATTTAACAGAGATACCATTGAATGTAAGAAATCAACTGACTATATATCCCGTTAAATGGATCGACCAGGTACTTGATCTGGCATTAGAGCACAAACCTGAATTGGCTTCGGTTTCTATGATCCAACAACAATCAACTCTTCAATCTAAAGCTGAAGATGCGTTAATTGAGAATGTGATAAAGCATTAACTAGGCATTTTAAAGTAAAAAATGTTTTTAAATTATTCAGTGACTTAACTGTTAATCAAAAACATTCATAATTAGTAGGTTAGGACTTGAACTAACAGCGGCATTTCGCCGAGTGGTGAGATTAAACCGTTTGTGCTAGACGTCGAATCATTCTTCAACCAAGTGCGCAAGCGCTGTCTATAGTCTGTGTTAAACCATCTATCAAACCAAGAAGATACTTTTCAGGAGTTGACATATCTCAGGTAATCAACCGGTTAGCAGGAAACCAAATGCTAAACCGGCTGCCTTGGCCAACTTGACTATTGATTTCTAATCTCGCCTGGTGCCGATTCAAAACATGCTTGACAATAGCCAATCCCAGTCCCGTTCCGCCGGTATCTCGAGAACGACTGTTATCGATACGATAGAAACGCTCCGTCAAGCGCGGAATATGTTCCGTTTCGATACCGATGCCACTGTCTTGCACATAAAATAGGCCCTGGTCAGCAAGTTTCTCCCAATGAATACTGATTTCGCCGTGATCAGGGGTATAGCGAATGGCATTGCTGACCAAATTACCAAATGCACTACGCAATTCTTCTTCACTGCCTAGCAATTGATCGTGAGTGGCAATATTCAATCTAATGCGGTGGCGTCCGGCGCTGAGTGATTGAGCATCCTGTAAAATTTCGTGCAATAAATTCACGACATTCACAGTCTTCTCTTTGACTCTTTCTTGCGTATTTTCCAACCGCGATAACACCAGTAAGTCTTCAATCAGTCGCTGCATGCGCGTGGTCTGTTCTGTCATTAATGACAGAATTCGCCGATTGAAGTCGGGATTTCCATGATTTTCTTCTGACAGTGTTTCAAGAAAGCCGGCAACAACCGTCAGGGGTGTGCGTAATTCGTGTGAAACATTGGCAATAAAATCCCGTCGCATGGTTTCTATTTTCTCAAAGCGCGTGATATCACGGCTGATCAATAGCTTCTGGTTATAACCATACGGTATGATATGCAATGAAACTATGATACCTTGCTGCCTGGTTTGTCTTAAGATTAAAGGGTTGCTGTATTGGCGAGACGCTAGAAATTCTATAAATTGCATTTGCCGGACTAAATAAGTGATCTGTTGCCCGGCATCAAATGACAAACTGATGCCTAAGTGCTTTTCCGCCATCGGATTGCACCATTCTATGCGATCATCGTCATCAAGAATCACGATGCCATCCGGCATTGCTGAAGTCACGTTGCGCATGCGCTCCAATGCCAGACTTAATAATTCCTGACTCTGGCTGTGTGCACGAACATATCGTGCCAAATGTGCGAATACATCATCCCATGCACCAGAACCGGCGGGTATACTGGTTGGCGAATGATCGGAGCGCTGTAACCAGCGTTCCAGTGCAACCAGATGCCGCAAGTGATGGAACACCATCCATAGCAGTACTCCGCATAGAAACATCAATGCCGTTACAGCATCCAGAATCAACCATAATACTGCTGCAATAAAAACTATGAACAGCAGATTAGAAGCGCGCCGCCAAATATCCGTCACTTAAGTAATCCAGAAATTATCATCTAAGAAATTTTTTAATTGTGTCAGATATCCGCATTTGAATCTTTGACAAATGACGAAATATTTGCTGAGAAACGATAGCCTGCACCGCGTACCGTTTCGATGTAATTATCTTTACTCACCAAATCGAGTGCCTTGCGTAACCGCCGGATATGGACATCTACGGTACGCTCGTCAGCAATCGTATCGTCGCCCCATACCTGGACGAGCAACTGGCTGCGTGAATAAACACGCTCAGTATGCGTCATCATAAAATGTAGTAATCGAAATTCGATTGGACCCAATTTAATTGCCGTATCCCCGCAACTCACACGGTGATCGGCAGGGTTTAATCTTAGTCCATTATTTTCAATGACTTCCTCAGCAACTTGCTGCGGCGAACGACGCAACACAACTTGAATGCGGGCGATTAGTTCACGCGGTGAAAAAGGTTTTGTGATGTAATCGTCAGCACCTATTTCAAGCGCAGTCACTTTGTCCGTTTCCTCAGTTCGCGCCGTTAACATGATAATGGGTATCAAGCGAGTCCGTTCGTTGCGGCGTATAATCCGCGCAAATTCTGTTCCACTCATATGTGGCAGCATCCAATCAAGCAAAATCAAATCCGGCAACGCATCATTGAGAATGATCATTGCTTGCTCAGCATTGTGCACGCTGAGACTTTCATACCCGGCACGCCGCAGATTATAACCAATCAATTCCTGGATAGCGGCTTCATCTTCGACTATCAGTATTGTTGCAATCATCCAATCATCCTGTCGGGATTAATAATTCTCGGCATAGTTTGCTACAATAACCCTATTAATTTTTTAACTGCTTGTTCTAGCATTACAGATATATGGCCGGTTTATCCAAAAACACACCTTACCCTATTGAAATCAAATTACACCAAAAATCCAGAGTATTGGATATTACTTTTTCCGATGGCAAAACATTCCAGTTTCCATGCGAATTCTTGCGTGTTTACTCGCCATCTGCTGAAGTGCGCGGCCACGGTCCGGGGCAAGAGGTTTTGCAAGCCGGTAAGAAGACGGTCAATATCAGTAAAATCGAACCGGTTGGTCATTATGCCATACAACTTAATTTTACCGATGGCCACAATACCGGGATTTATTCTTGGGATCTGCTCTATGACTATGGTTTAAATCAGGATAAAATGTGGCTGCGCTATTTGCAACGCATGGACGATGCCGGAGCCAGCCGTGAACAAGAAACCGCCTCCCATATTACTCACTCCTGCAAATAATTTTCTTGTGTGGCTAAACCACCCAACCTCTCCAATGACATTCAATCACTAACATGACTAAAACAACTCATTTTGGCTTTGACACCGTTTCTGAAGATGAAAAAGCCGGCAAGGTGGCTGGAGTATTCCATTCCGTAGCCGAACGCTACAATCTGATGAACGATGTAATGTCAGTCGGCTTGCATCGTTTGTGGAAACGCTTCGCGATCGAAGCCAGCGGTGTAAAAAAAGGCGATAAGGTATTGGATATTGCGGGCGGCACTGGCGATTTAACTGCTTTATTTTTACAAAAAGTGGGTAAGTCCGGCGAAGTATGGTTGACCGACATTAATAATTCCATGCTCGCTATCGGGCGTGACCGCATGATCGACGATGGCACACCTACTCCGGTTGCTCAATGCGATGCTGAGAAATTACCCTTTTCTGATAATTATTTCAATTGCGTCAGCGTAGCGTTTGGCTTACGCAATATGACTCACAAAGACATCGCGCTTAAAGAAATGCTACGCGTCATCAAACCGGGTGGTACAGTCATTGTGTTGGAGTTTTCACATATCTGGAAACCTCTGCAACCTGCTTACGACGCGTATTCGTTCAAGTTACTGCCCGCCATGGGAAAAGTCATTGCCAACGACGCGGAAAGTTACCGTTATCTGGCCGAATCTATTCGCATGCACCCTTCTCAGCAAGCATTGAAAGAAATGATGGAACAAGTTGGATTTGAGCGCGTGGAATACTTCAATTTAACAGCTGGAATTGTGGCATTGCACAGGGGATATAAATTTTGACAGTTAAATCTCTCCGGGATTTATTCCCCGCCCCTTGGAACGTAATATATTCGCGTGAGCGAATATATACATAAGTGCCATAATGTAACGGTGCTGCTTTATCATCTGGTGTTTCCGGCGAAATATCGCCGCACTGTATTTGAAGAGGCTGTGGACGGGGTGTTGCGGGATGTCTGTTTGGATCTCGAACGGCGTTACTAGTTGAAGTTCATGGAGATCGGTACGGATAAGGATCATGTGCATTTTCTGGTGCAGTCGGTTCCCGCATACAGTGTCACAAAACTGGTAACACTGATCAAGAGCATCACGGCGCGGGAGGTGTTTCGCTTGTGTCCTCATGTGAAGAAACAGTTATGGGGCCGGGAATTCTGGACTGATGGTTATTTCGTCAGCACAGTTGGCCGTCATGGCGATGAAGACACAATAAGAAATTACGTTAAAAAGCAGGGTGAGGTATGCTGAATTTCATGGAGTCCGAAGTTTCATAAAATGAAGACATGAAATGGAGGATGAAGATGGAATTACCCCGCACCCAATATAGTCAGGAATTTCGGAAGGGATCAGTTAAGTTTTTA
>CAADGS010000130.1 GCA_900696615.1 uncultured beta proteobacterium | reverse complement strand
GACCTACTGATTACGAATCAGTTGCTCTACCAACTGAGCTACAACAGCATCGTTTTTAATTAAGCGCGCCATTATAGATTGTTGAAGACTTACGGGCAAATAGTACCGAAGTAAATACCTAAAACTTACAATTGAATGGTTGTTTATTTTTAGATAATTGTAATATTTTCTTAATAAATTTCACTTAAGTTCAGTGAACTTCGTCAAAAACCTGTACATTTTCCATGTTCCAGTCCATAATTCGTTAATGGACTCTAAAAATGCAATGGTTAGAAATATCTTGGTAATTCATGGCCCTAATTTAAATTTATTGGGAGTTCGTGAACCGGAAATTTATGGTGGCACAACCTTGCAAGATATTAACAGAAATTTAGATCAATTGATTGAAAATAAAAGCTTTAAATTGGATTTTTTTCAAAGTAATGCCGAATCCGCTCTAATCGATAGAATTCAAAAAACACTGAGCGATGGAACGCATTTTATTATCATCAATCCCGCTGCTTATACGCATACCAGTATTGCCATGCGCGATGCGCTTGCCGCAGTAAAATTGCCATTTATTGAAGTGCATTTGTCAAATATTTATGCTCGCGAATCTTTCCGCCAGCAATCCTATTTTTCGGATATCGCAATTGGTGTGATTAGCGGCTTGGGTATCAAAGGCTATGAATTGGCTCTTGAGTATGCAATGACAACTTTTTAACTGGAAGTTGCACCGCAAGTATTTTTAAATCTAGTAGTAATGAAGCTATAAATTTTGTGCTTTACTTTGTTTGTTAGTATTTTTGTTATAAACACCGTTTCAAAGCGAGAGGATATCTCGGGAGATTAGTTATGGATTTGAGAAAACTTAAAAAACTCATTGAATTGGTTGAAGAATCAAGTATCGCAGAGTTGGAAATTACTGAAGGCGAGGAAAAAGTCCGTATCAGTAAGTCTGGATCGGGGGCACAAAATTACGCTTTTATGCCGCCTGCTATGACTACGATTATGCCACCTGCTCAACAACAGGTTCCGGCACCAGTTTCTGAAGCTAATAAAACACCTGAGAACGCAGTTACGCCAAATAATGTCGTGCCGGATGGACATATCGTTAAATCTCCGATGGTCGGTACATTCTATCGGGCTGCCTCTCCGGGAGCCAATCCGTTTGTTGAAGTGGGGCAGAGTGTCAAGGCAGGCGATACGCTGTGTATTATCGAAGCCATGAAATTGCTCAATGAAATCGAAGCCGACAAAAACGGCGTCATTAAGGCGATTTTGCTTGAGAATGGGCAGCCGGTGGAGTATGGCGAACCTTTATTCATTATTGAATGATGAACTTGATAGTGACCGGAAGTTATGTTTGAAAAAATTTTGATAGCAAATCGCGGTGAAATCGCGTTACGGATTCAGCGCGCTTGCCGTGCGATGGGTATTAAAACCGTAGCCGTGCACTCCGAAGCGGATGCAGAAGCAAAGTATGTCAAGTTGGCGGATGAATCCGTATGTATTGGTCCTGCCCCGGTGGCGCAAAGTTATCTTAACATTCCGGCAATTATTAGTGCTGCGGAGGTAACCGATTCCGAAGCCATTCATCCCGGATATGGTTTTCTCTCAGAAAATGCGGATTTTGCCGAGCGCGTAGAGAAAAGTGGTTTTGTATTTATCGGTCCACGTCCAGAAACAATTCGCTTGATGGGTGATAAGGTTAGCGCCAAAAACGCTATGAAGAAGGCTGGTGTGCCCTGTGTGCCAGGGTCAGATGGCGCATTGCCCGAAAACATCGATGATATAAAAAAAATTGTGCGGGAGATTGGTTATCCTGTCATCATCAAAGCGGCAGGTGGAGGAGGAGGGCGAGGCATGCGTGTGGTTCATACCGAAGCCGCGTTGTCCAACGCAGTAATTATGACTCGGAACGAAGCGCAGACAGCGTTCGGCAACCCTATCGTCTATGCGGAAAAATATTTGGAAAATCCGCGTCACATCGAATTTCAACTATTGATTGATGGTTATGGTAATGCAGTTCACTTGGGAGAAAGGGATTGCTCGCTGCAACGCCGTCATCAGAAAATTCTCGAAGAAGCGCCAGCGCCTGGGATTTCGGAGAAATTGCGCAATAAAATCGGTGAACGCTGCGCTGAGGCTTGCCGGCGCATTAAATACCGCGGTGTAGGTACATTTGAATTTTTATTTGAAAACAATGAATTTTATTTCATTGAAATGAATACGCGCTTGCAGGTGGAACATCCGGTTACGGAAGCCGTTACCGGCATTGATTTAGTACAAGCGCAAATCAATGTTGCCGCCGGTCAAAAACTGCCGGTTGAACAGAAAGATATTATTATAAGGGGACATGCGATCGAATGCCGCATCAATGCAGAAGATGCATATAAACTCACACCTTCAGCAGGACGCATTACTCAGTATCACGCACCGGGTGGCCCCGGTGTGCGGGTTGATTCCCATGTTTATCATAATTACATGGTGCCGCCATACTATGATTCCATGATCGGTAAGATCATTACTTTTGGCGATACGCGCGAACAAGCTATCGCACGAATGCGTATCGCTTTATCCGAAATGGTTGTTACCGGTATTAAAACCAATATTCCATTACACCGCGATTTGTTGACGGATGCATCCTTTCTGCGCGGCGGTGTGGCAATTCATTATCTGGAACAGAAGCTTGCCTTACACAATAAAACCGAATAATCGATTAATGGTATTTTTCGGTTTTCGGTTTTGCTGATTGCAAGTGTTATTAGGTTATGTCCTGGGTTAAGTTGATCATTCAAATCAATGCCACACATGCGGAGCCGTTGAGCGATGCACTGATAGAGCAAGGCGCATTGTCGGTCGATATTCACGATGCCGCGGCTAATACACAAGATGAACAAATGTTGTTCGATGAACCTGGAGAGCCGAGCGGAGAGATTTGGCGCAATGCCGAAGTATCCGCATTATTTAATCACGGTGTGAATATCGATGAAATTGTGCGCAATGCCGCGAATAGTGCACAACTTGACCATTCCCCCAGCTATCGTTTGGAACATGTGGAAGAGCAGGATTGGGTCCGCCTCACTCAATCGCAATTTGACCCGATTCAAATTTCAACGCGCTTGTGGATTGTTCCAACTTGGCATCAGTTACCCGATCCGATCGCTATTAACTTAATTCTAGATCCAGGATTGGCTTTCGGCACAGGCAGTCATCCTACCACGCAGTTATGTTTAGATTGGCTGGATCGGAATTTGCGCCCGGGTGATCGTTTGATTGATTATGGCTGTGGCTCGGGAATATTGGCTATCGCTGCTTTAAAATTGGGGGCGAGCCATGTTACTGGAATCGATATTGATCCGCAGGCTATCCGCGCTAGTGAAGAAAATGCCATACGCAATGAATGCGATGCATCGGCTTATTGTTTCTCGACCGCAGCGTATACAGCTGGATCGAATGTTCAAATACAAAAGCAAGCGGATATTGTCGTTGCCAATATTCTAGCCAATCCTTTGATTATACTTGCACCCTTGTTAGCTCGAGCCATTTTGAATGGCGGACAGATCGTTCTATCCGGAATCCTTGTTGAACAAACCGACGAAGTAAAGCAGGCTTACAGTCAGTGGTTTCATATGTATCATGCCAATCAACAAGAAGGGTGGGTGCTATTAACCGGTACTAAGAAATAAATTAACTTTTATGAATGAGAAAAGCGTCTCATTACAACAGTCACGTTAATCATGTCAAACCAATCACAGATAAGGAATAGCGCATGGCACTAGTAGTCCGCTGTCCGGGCTGTGACACGACATTCCGTGTGAATGCCGTGCAGTTGCAAGCGCACGGCGGTGATGTACGTTGCAGCCATTGTTTACGTATTTTCAATGGATTTGCCACATTGATTACAGTTCATGAATCCATCATTGAAAATCCATTCCAGCTTCAATCTCAGACCGTCAATCAACCTGAGCAGAGTGAAACCGAAGAAATCCCAATCGATGAAAAGAAGCCGGAAGCTGTAGAAAACTTCAATGACGATAATCATTATCCTGCGATTGTTAACCAAGACGCTGGAGAAACGGTAACCTCTCAACAACAGCCTGTTGATGAAAAGCAAACAATTGCCCAGCAGCAGATGGTATGGATGACCGCCAATGTTTTATTGCTAATCTTATTGATCGCGCAAAGTATATATAGCTATCGCACCGAATTAGCCCTCGTCGCTCCAACAATCAGACTTTATTTGGAGCGATACTGTGAAATGATTAATTGTACCGTGCCCTATCCGCAAGATATCAAGCAGTTGGGAATCGTAACATCTGATTTACAAAGAGATAGTGAACGGCAACCAGAGGTCATTATCCTGTCTGCAATTATCCGTAACTATGCTCTTTTTCCACAAGCGCTGCCAGCATTGCAGCTGTCTCTAACGGATGATGAGGATCAATTAATTGCAAGCCGTACTTTTACCGCACAAGACTATCTGGCAGAACACGAGAAATCACTGCAATCCATCCAATCACAACAGGACATCGAAATACTCCTGTATTTCGACGGTACCAATCTAGATGCTTCAGGATATAGTTTAAATCTGCTATATCCCTAAACATAGCTGGTGTTTTATCACTAACTGGACTGAAATGAGCCCGGAAGAATTTGGCTATGCAAATTTAAAAGCCAATAAAATTGGCCCCGGCTTAGAAGAGCGACGCCATCTGATTGCACATATTTCAGCAAAACTGCTTGAATTGGATAAAAAGAAATTCAGTGTATCGAGCAAAATCCATGCATTGGAATTGTAGTATTTGCTAGCAGCAAGCCTAATTTTATTCCTATCATAAAGCATAATTTCTTTGTTGAGATAGACAAACCATAGACTTAGAATGGCTTTGTGATAGCGGTCGAAAATGTACTTCCATTCATTCTCGACCATCCATTTTCCCAAATGGTTTGTCATGGATTCATGGCAGCGTCGGCAAATAAGTCATGAATAGAACCGTCCACCGCCATGTAGGAGAACATGGTTGCAACGGTTCTTTTTATTTGCGTGCAAGCGTTAATTTTCGCGTTATTTGGTACTAT
>CAADGS010000129.1 GCA_900696615.1 uncultured beta proteobacterium | reverse complement strand
TCGCCAGTGCGTAGCCAGCGCACCCCATCGTAGTTGACAAAAGCTTCTGCGGTTTCTTTCGGGCGCTGCCAATAGCCCTGCGCCAAACTGTCGCCCGATGTCCAGATTTCACCGACATACCCGTCCGGCAATGAATGCAGCGTTTCAGGATTAACGATTTTGATCGCGTGATTCGATGCAGGGAAACCGCAAGCAACGACGGGAACGCCCTCATCAGATAACTGTGCTTTGCCTTGTGCCATTAATTCAGGGGCAAATTCATGCGCCTTCATCCCCTCTCCGCGTACTCCGCCAGTCACAAATAGCGTCGCCTCCGCCAAACCATAGCAAGGATAAATCGTTCCTGCGGAAAAACCGGCTGGCCTGAAACGTTCGGTGAATGCACGCATCGTATTCCGCCGAACCGGCTCTGCACCGCAAAAAGCAACACGCCAGCAAGATAAATCCAATTGTTGGAGGTGCGAATTTCTAATACGATCGGTACACAACTGAAATGCGAAATTCGGCGCGCCACTGACCGTAGCTCGATAGCGGGAAATGATCTCCAGCCAGCGGATAGGCCGTTCAATAAAAAACCTAGGGGTCATCAAAATTACCGGAACCCCCCGATGAATGGGCTGCAATAACCCCCCGATCAGTCCCATGTCATGATATAAAGGTAACCAGCTGACAAAAACGTCATCCGCACCGATCGACATACCTTCTTCGAATACCCGTGCATTAGTCATTAAATTATGATGGCTGACCATCACGCCTTTAGGGATGGCAGTAGAACCGGAGGTATATTGCAAAAACGCGATATCTTCACCGAGTGGCTCAGATATCCGCCAATCCTGCGCACGGTTGTTATCAACGGTATCAATAGTCAACACAACTATGCCGGGAATGTGCGTTATACCGGTATCACTTAGTAAAGATAACGAATCACGAGTTGTAACGATGCACTGAGCCTGCGCATCATCGGCAATCGCCAGCAATCTTGTCATATGCTGCTCACGCAGCGATTCGGGCGGAAATACCGGCACTGCTATTACACCGGCATAAAGGCATGCCAGAAAACCGATCACATAATGCTCATCGTTTTCCATTAGCAATAACGCACGTTCACCCTGCTTCACCCGATCCTGTAGCGTTGCTGCGGTAGCTTTGACACGTTGATCGAGGGTTTGATAGTCGAATCGCTTCTCAAGTAGATTTTCTTGGTCTGCGCTTACAGTCACAAGCGCTGTATCGTATGGATGTGTTTGCGCTTGCTCTTGCAAATGTGCCACTAGATTCACTGGAAAATGACGGTTTGGAATTAATCTTGTATTCATAGCAGATGTGTTGGAAATACCGGTCTTATTGGAAAAATTGAATGACATTTTCTTGAAAACGAAATATTGAATTATTCTCCGTCATCGTATTTTTAGAATCGAAGTCAGTGCGGCTAAATAATGTAGCGGAACTCCAACCGGGCAAACGTGAGAGTTCCTCAAACAATAGCGGTAGCAGGACATACAATGAGATAAATAGACAGTCTGATATTGATCTTGAAGATACTGGAGCCTTTGTGGGCGAAAGCATTTTATCGTGCTGAAAAACGGACCATCACACGCAAGTTTCGTTACTTCAAAATTAAATGCTAGTAACCGCACTTCGATCAGCCAGCTTCCACTCAAGCCGTTACAAAGTTTTCATGTATCATTTCATCTTGACTTTGCAATATTCTTTTTCTCAAGACAGAGATAAACCTCTCTTCCGATTGACGCAGAAAAAAATGTCCGCCTTCGATCCAATCGAACGTGACTAGCCGGCTACTTTCTTTCCGCCATTGACTCAAACAATCTGTACTAATCGCATCCGTTATTCCGCAGAAACAATGAATCGGAATGGAAAGAGGCGCTTGCTTCATGTATTGAAAGCTTCCGCATACTTGGTAATCAAATCGCAATAATACCAAGGTCATGTCAAGTAATTCCGGGTTACTAAATACTGCTTTAGGTGTTCCACCTTGTTTAATCAGATCTTCAATCAAAGCAGCCTCGGTCCGAATTTTGTTATATCGTTGACTATCTTGCCGTGCCGGTGCCGCACAGCCTGAAACTAGCAACATCAGGGGCAATTCGGCGCGAAAATGCCGCAATTGCCGAGCAATGCCATACGCTAGTAATGCACCCATACTATGGCCAAACAACGCATAACGCTCTTCCCCTGCATGAACGATTTCTTTACTCAAAACTTCTGTCAATGCTTGGTAATTTTTTTGAGGATCTTCGTCCAAACGCTTGCCTCTGCCTGGCAATTCTATCGGCATCACCTTGATCCACGAAGGCAACAACCTTTTCCAACGCATATACATGGTCGCGCTGGCACCAGCGCATGGCAGGCAATAAAGTATTAATTGTCTTGGCATGTGGAAATGAACCTTACGAAGCTTGATCCATAAATTGCCGTAGGCTTAATGGACGCATATCAGTCCAAATTTCTTCTATGTAGTTCAAACAGGTCTGTTTTTCTCCCAACACCCCGGTATCCTGCCATCCACCTGGTATGGCTTTCCACTCTGGCCATATTGAATACTGCTCCTCATGATTCACCAATACTCGAAAGATGCCATCTTCGCGGTCGAAACAACTTGTCATCACTATTTCCTCATCAATTAAATACAATTTTTACAATAAAGAACCTCGCCATATGCAGCGGGGTATTAATTTCATACTCTTTTATCTGCTAACTTTCAGTCAACTCATACCTCAAGGAGCAGGGAATTAAACTTGCAGAGACAAATGCAAATAATAATGCTTCTTATTTCACTAGACGAATCAATTTAGGAAAAATACAAGAAATTTATAAAACTTTTAATTTGATGTTATTCATGACCGACTGGATAAAGCTTCTTTGCAATGATGGGTAGCCGTATGAATCAGAATATTGACTAGTGAAACCGATATTTTGAGTTCTTCCGCAATCATGCGTTGTGTGTACCCTTCAAGACGATAAAGTACAAATACTTTGCAAATTCTATCCGGAAGCTCGCTTAATGCCGCCATTATCAAATCCAAGCTCTGAGAGTGCATCAAATAGAGATCCGGCGTCCGTAGCTTGTCAGGTACTAAAAGCCCTTCTTCTTCACTGTCGAACAAGTCCAACTCAAACACGGAACGACGGTATTGATCAATCGCCATATTGCGAACAGTCTGAAATAAATAGGCAATCGGTTGTTTCACATCCGATTTATTATCGATACAGTCACGAATCTTGAGATATGCATCATGAATCACATCATCAGCTCGATCCCAGTCTCGTAGAATTCTGTAGGCAACTCGACGTAGTTGCATTCTATGCGTAATAAATAACGAATCGATGCTCAGAATCCACCCATCTTCTGAATTCATGATAGACAATTGATTGATAAAAGATGAGTGTAATAAGGGAATGTCAAACGACTAGTATGAGTACCTACCTTGCTGGTTCGCGACGACAACTTTCGTGTATTTGAAGTGCTGAACCAACAACCTGACAATGTCCAATATTTAAATTTATTTTGTCCAACCATAACACTATCCCCAAATGAACGATGTGATAGCTGGCTGACAAGTAATTTAATTTTGTTGGCTGGCTAGAAAGTTATCTTTTACGTTAAAGTACTGAAATTAATATTTCGAATATTCACGTAATAAACATATTAAGTCTTGTATACTGTTAAACCACAAACGTTAATGATAATGATTATTATTACAATTGTATATTGTTTTAATTCCAATGAACTGTCAACGGCAATTAAATTTTGACCCACTAAACCATCTAAAACGACAAATTAGAATTGACCCATCTCTTACAATTTTGACTTAAACCGGGGTCTGTTCAGGTTCTGCCGCTGGGGCTACTCCAGCGGTTTTCTTTCCTTTTAAACGATAGTGAGGTATGCTGAATTTCATGGAGTCCGAAGTTTCATAAAATGAAGACATGAAATGGAGGATGAAGATGGAATTACCCCGCACCCAATATAGTCAGGAATTTCGGAAGGGATCAGTTAAGTTTTTA
>CAADGS010000128.1 GCA_900696615.1 uncultured beta proteobacterium | reverse complement strand
GAAGCACCAAGACCGAATGAAGTTGCATTGGCCAGTTGAATTGCTTGCTCCTCACTATCAACGACATAAAAAGAGGCAACGGGACCGAATAATTCCTGCGTATAAATTGCATTGTCCTGGCTGATATTAGTGAGTACGGTTGGCTCAAGTTAAAAGCCTGGACGATCGATTCTCTTGCCTCCAAACGCGACTAGCGCACCGCCTTTCTCGGCTAATGCGATCTGATCAAGTAATACTTTCAATGTTTTCTCTGATGCCAAAGGACCAAGAGTCGTTTCAGGATTCTGTGGATCGCCGGGTTTCAGCAAGGCCATGCGTTGAATGAATCCATCAAGGAATATCTTAGCCCGTTTCTTGCCGACAACAATGATTCGCTTCGATCCAACGCAGCATTGACCCATGTTAAACATCCGCCCAAATAAAGCACTATCGAGTGCCGATTCCATCGGTGCATCTTCAAGCACAACCAACGGATCACTTCCACCCATTTCCAGCACTGATTTCTTGAGATTGCGGCCGGCAAGTTCAGCAACTGCTGCACCGGCGTGTTCGCTGCCGGTTATAGTGATGCCACGGACACGGTAATCCTGAATGATCCTTCCAATTTGCGGAATGTTTGCAAATATATTCGTGTAAACACCTGCGGGCGCACCTGCCTCCTCAAACAAGCGGGCAAAAGCCAATGCCGATTGCGGGACATTTTCAGCATGCTTAAGCAAAAGTGTGTTACCGACCATTAACTGTGGCGCTGCAACCCTTGCAATCTGATAATAGGGAAAATTCCAAGGTTCGATAGCGAGCAGAACTCCAATAGGCTCGATATGCAGCTCAGCACCTTGAGATTCAGGCAGCGCTCTCGGCTTTAAATAGTTGCCGGCTACTCTGGCATAGTAATCGAAAATATCAGCTGCGAGATGAACTTCTGCGTACGCTTCGTTAAGCAGCTTTCCCATTTCCCATGTCAGAATATCAGCATACTGTTTACTTTTTCTGCGCAGAATCTGAGCTGCGGTTGAAACGATACCGGCTCGTTCGGCCACTGGCCAATGCCGCCATTCTCTCTCGAAAGCTTGATGGGCATTTGTAAGCACTACCTCCAAATGGTGATCGGTTATGTCAGCATAAGTTCTGATCAATTCTCCTGTTGCTGGATTAATTGTTTGATAAGCCATTGTTTTCTCCAAGATATGCGATGAATGGAATTCGCTTTGCAGCAAGCAAATTTAGAATGGGCTCTTCTTGACTGCAATGCTTGAAAATATTGCCTTGCCAATTTGGGAAACTGGTTGACTCTCACCGGAATCAACCCAGTTTGCATTTAACGATCTGTCACACCCGGCGAAAGGACCACGTTGAGAGGAAGCTTCTCCGACAACGTATAAGGACTTGCTTTATTTTCCTTAACCCATCGTTTCTCAGCTACCGATTCAAAGGGAGGTGGAATTTCCCCTTGCAACGACCAAAGATCGAATGGTGTTTCGTCAATAGAAACCTCCCAGTCATATCCCCTGTCCCTGACAAAGGGGGCGATAATGTCATCTATGGTCTTGATCCACCATTCTCTAATAACAGGACCAGGAAGCGTACGGGCAATTTGGTCGACTTTGAACCGAATAAACTTGTTATGTGGTTTGCCACCTACGAAACAGGAGCTCTCTGCAGTTTCCTCAAAAATCACTACCACATAGAATTTAGGAATAGGAATGCTCGCATATATGCTTGTAATGCGTTCAGACAGCATATTTTTGTCTTCGACATTGTAGGCTCCAGCCGGGTGATAAACTTTCCATAAAGGCATGTTGTTTTCTCCTAAAAAATAATCTATCGATTAGATACGACTCATTTACTTGCAAATAACAAGTAACTGGATCATAGTCAATTAACTTGCAAAATGCAAGTTAATTTATACACCTTTTCGTTAATTAATTTCAGGCTTATTCACCATAGCCTTTCCCCGATTTTCTTTGGAATAGAGAATAACTTGAATATTGAGCAAGTTATAAAACTTATAGAAAAAGTTTGAAGAACTCCTTTTCGACACACACATTCCATTAGCTAGAATAATTTAAAAAAATATTTAACCGGCGACTTGAAATGTTTAAAGCAGCTGTAAGCTTTGAAATCCGGCTAGCTGGATGTCAAGGACGTTAGTAAAATAAGCAGGGATAACTTGTGTTAATGAACTTTGGCAATTCATCAGTTATCATTTGTTCAGTTTCTTCTAAAAAATTTCTAATTACTGATCAAAAATGAAACTGAATTATGACATTATCATTGTAGGTGCCGGCAGCGCAGGACTCTCCGCATTACGTCAAGTTAAAAAGTATACGGACAATTTCGTCATTATCAACGATGGCCTGTGGGGAACCACTTGTGCCCGGGTAGGATGTATGCCATCCAAAGCGCTGATCGAGGCGGCAAATGCGTTTTATCGACGTAATTCATTTGAAGAGTTCGGCATCGTTGGTACAGAAAAGCTATCTATCGATAAAAAACGAGTATTTGAGCGTGTTCGGTCATTACGCGATCATTTTGTCTCGGGAATTGTGAGGGGCACCGAATTGCTTGGGGAACGTGCAATATCAGCCAAAGCACGATTATCCGGACCTCACCACGTTCAAATTGGTGACAAGACATTGCGCGCAGAGCGCATTATCCTGGCACCCGGATCACGTCCGATTATTCCTCCAGAATGGCAAAAACTGGGAAAGCGGCTCCTGACTTCCGATACATTATTTGATCAGGAAACCATTCCTGCGCGCATGGCAGTGATTGGTATGGGACCGATCGGTATAGAAGTCGCACAGGCACTCAGCAGGATTGGTGTTCAAGTCTATGGCTTTAGCAGAAATCCATTCATCGCCGGAATAACCGATCCACTCATTAACCAAACGATCACGGATGCGATATCGCATGAGTTTCCATTATTTCTAGATAATAAAGCCGAAGTCGCAAGCAGCCCTGAAAATAGGGCGATAACAATTTTGGCGGGTGACAACTCATTCGAAGTCGATGGTGTCTTCGCCGCCCTGGGTCGCAAACCCAATGTCGACGATTTAGGATTAAATACGCTAGGTATCGCAGTTAACGATCACGGTATTCCGAATGTTAATCCCAATACTATGCAGATTGAGGACTTGCCGGTATTTTTAGCGGGTGATGCCAACAATCATTTACCGTTGCTTCATGAAGCAGCCGATGAAGGCTATATTGCCGGTGTTAATGCCAGCGCAGGATCAATCAGTTGTTTTCAGCGGCGCACACCGTTAACGATCACTTTCTCCGACCCTAATATCGTTACTGTCGGTGCTTCTTTTCGGCAATTGCAAAATAAATCCTTTTGTGTGGGTCAAGTCAGCTTTGAAAATCAGGGACGCGCACGGGTAGCGCAATTGAATAAAGGTATACTGCGTATTTACGCAGATTCAAAAAGCGGGCAAATATTAGGCTCGGAATTATGTGCACCAGCAGGCGAACACTTAGCCCATCTGCTAGCTTTAGCAATCAGTCAGTCATTAACCGTTTGGGATTTATTACAGATTCCTTTTTATCATCCGGTATTGGAAGAAGGTTTGCGCACAGCACTCCGGGATCTAGTATCCAAATTACCGTCTGGGATCAATCGATCCGACTTGTCCGCATGCCCAGGTTTTAATGCCGATGTGCAAGATAACGCATGAATTTCTAACGACACGGACAATCGTTAAGAACTTCTGAAAATTCAGAATCTTAATAAAAAAATGAAGTACAAGCAAAAAATGGTGGCGCGGCTTGTACTTGAGAAATATGGGATCATTTTTCTGCAAGTTATAACGTGTTGCGACAAAATTTAAATTTTTAGAGACGTAGTGTTTAACGCCGCTTTTGACCTAACAGAGACCCTAACAAACCGCGAGTAATTTCGCGTGCAATGGAAGTTCCGACCGAGCGCGCTGCACTTTTTGCAAAGGCATCGATCATTCCCTCACGACGCCCACCACGAGGTCCCGTTGAACCCAACAGTAAATCGCCCAATCCCCCTAAAATCCCTTCACTCGCCGGTTGTTTTGCATTACCAACAGCAACTCCTGCTGCATTTTTAGGTGTATCTTCGTTACCAGCACGCGCTTGCAGCAATTCAAAAGCGCTTTCACGGTCAACCTCCTGTTCGTACACACCCGCCACAATGGATGATTGCATCAATTGTTGACGTTCTTGCGGCGTAATCGGCCCGATCTGACTGGCGGGTGGCAGAATATAGGCACGCTCGGTAATCGCAGGCGATCCATCGGAGTCAAGAAAAGAAATCAGTGCTTCCCCCACGGACAGCTCCATAATCGCCAGTCTGGCATTGAGATTGGGATTCGGCCGCATTGTTTCTGCAACTGCATTCACCGCCTTCTGGTCTCGCGGTGTAAATGCCCGCAATGCATGCTGAACACGATTCCCCAATTGCGTTAATACTTTTTCCGGAATATCAAATGGATTCTGCGTCACAAAATAAATACCCACGCCCTTGGAACGAATCAACCGCACAACTTGCTCGACTTTCTCCAATAAGGCAGGAGATGCAGAGCTAAACAACAAATGTGCTTCATCAAAAAAGAACACCAGTTTAGGTTTGTCGAGATCACCAGCCTCAGGCATATTCTCATACAACTCGGATAACATCCACAGCAAAAACGTACTATATAGCCTCGGTGAATTTAGTAACTTGTCAGCGGTAAGAATGTTGATTACACCCTTACCGTCAATAGTCTGAATTAAATCCGAGATATTCAGCATCGGCTCGCCGAAGAACTTGTCTCCACCCTGCTCTTCCAACTGCAATAGACTGCGCTGAATCGCACCGATCGAAGCTGACGAAACGTTGCCATATTGGGTTTTAAATTCATCCGCGTTGTTACCGACATATTGTACTAAAGCACGCAAATCCTTCAGATCGAGCAATAACAAGCCATGATCGTCAGCCACTTTAAAAACCAGCGCTAACACGCCTTCCTGCGTCTCGTTCAGATTCAATAAGCGCGCTAGTAACAGCGGCCCCATATCTGAAATGGTAGCACGCAAAGGATGTCCATTTTCCTGCAACACATCCCATAATGTCACCGGAAAACCCTGCCAGATGGGCGGATCAATTTTGAGTTGATTGAGCCGTGCTTTCATTTTTTCAGAAAGCAACCCAGGTTTGCAGATGCCCGTCAAATCACCTTTCACATCCGCCATAAAAACCGGCACACCAATACCGGAGAAACTTTCCGCGAGTTTCTGTAATGTGATTGTCTTGCCGGTGCCGGTCGCACCGGTAATACAACCATGACGTGTGGCCATCGCCGGGAGAAGCATCAAGTCAATATTTCCCGCTTTAGCAATAATTAGTGGCTCGTTCATAAAATTTCTCGTGGCAATATTGGTGGAATACTAATAAATACTTAAAAATCATGCTCTTTTGTAAGATTGAAATGTACTGAATGTATCGTCATATGTCAAATAGCAATGAAGGCAATGCAAATCTTCGAGTCGTTGTATACTAAACAATGGGGCAATTAATATTGCTCATCGATTTTTACAACCAGTGATTCAATTAATTTCAGGATTGATAAATACTTGAACCAGATGTTTCTATACGGTGATATCGGTGGCACCAAAACAATTTTGCAAATAGCGGAAATAAAGCTTGAAGGAATTTGTCCATTATTTACGAAACATTATGGCAGCCAGGATTTTGCAACGTTCTCTGATTTATTAAAAGACTTCCTGACTAATGCCAAAACATCGTACTCACCACTTGCAGCATGCTTTGCCGTTGCCGGTCCCATTGTTTCCCAGCAAGCAACACTAACAAATCTACCCTGGCACATCACTAGCAGCGGTATTGCCGAGCAATTTTCGATCCCCGTTGTCAAGCTTATCAACGATTTTGAAGCAGCCGCATTAGCTGTTGAAGCGCTTTCATCCGATGATCTGGTAACTCTACAAGCAGGACACATACATGAACAAGCCATGCGCGTAGTACTCGGCGCAGGAACAGGCATGGGCGTAGCCTGGTTAATTTGGCTTAACGATCGTTATTCAGCATTCGCAACTGAGGGAGGCCACATGGATTTTGCGCCAACCAATGCATTACAAACCGATTTACTGCAAACACTCCGCCATAAATTTGGCCATGTATCGGTCGAACGTTTGTTATCCGGATCGGGGTTAACAAGTATTTTCAACTTCTTGCAATCCAATCATGAGAAACCTTCAGATTTATTAGCGACACAATTGAAAGAGGATAGTGGTGCAACCATTACTGCACTGGCTCAAACTCATAATCATCCGACTGCAATCCAGTCGTTGAATGTATTTGCTGAAATTTACGGCGCGTTTGCTGGCAATCTGGCTTTGGCAGGATTATGCCGAGGAGGCGTTTACATTGCTGGCGGTATTGCGCCAAAAATTATTGATGTCCTAAGGTCTGGTAATTTTATGCGCGCTTTTTGCGATAAAGGAAGGTTTTCCACTCTAATGCACGAAATTCCGGTGCATATCATCACAAACCCTGAAATTAGCTTGCTAGGTGCGAAACGAGAAGCTCGGTATTTACTCACAAGCTATATTGATAACCAAGTCAACCGAAACGGCCAGTAATATAATCTTCGGTTTGCTTGTATTTAGGCTTGATAAAAATGGTATCTGTCACATTAAACTCTATCAATTCACCTAAATACATATAGGCCGTATAGTCAGATACTCTAGCGGCTTGCTGCATATTGTGTGTCACGATCAATATAGTAACTTTATTCTTTAAATCAGTAATTAATTCTTCAATACTCGCTGTTGCGATTGGATCAAGCGCAGAAGTTGGTTCATCGAACAGCAATATCTCCGGGTCCGTTGCCAATGCACGTGCGATACAAAGTCTTTGCTGTTGCCCACCTGACAAATTAAAAGCCAAGTCATGCTGGCGATCCTTAACTTCATCCCATAAAGCTGAATTTCTCAATGCCAACTCCACGCGTTCATCCAAAATCGCACGTTGTTTAATTCCCCGAACTCTTAACCCGTAAGCAACATTCTCGTAGATTGACTTTGGAAAAGGATTGGGTTTCTGAAAAACCATGCTTATTCGCATCCGAACTTCAATCGGGTCGACGTTAGTCGCAAGGATATTGACATTATCTGGGTGAAGGACAATTTCACCTTCATAGCGATTTCCAGGATAAAGATCATGCATGCGATTGAAGCAGCGCAAGAAAGTTGATTTTCCACACCCCGATGGGCCTATGAGCGCAGTTATCTTTTTATCATGGAGCGCCATATTGATATTTTTTAGTGCATTGAATTCACTATAATAAAAATTTAAATTTCTAACCTCAGATTTGTATTCAAGTGGTTCTGAAATCTTTTCCGGACTAGTTTGCATTTCTTTTACCACTTAATATTTTTTCTCATACGATAACGTAAATAAATTGCCAAGCCATTCATAGCAAGTGTCATCACAACCAAAACTAAACCAGCTGCAGCAGCATTTAACTGAAATGCTTCTTCAGGTCGCGAAACCCAGTTAAACATCTGTATTGGCATTACAGTAAAAGGAGCAGTTAGCCATTCAAACGAGATGAATGGAAATTCACTTTTAAATGGAGAAGGCGGCAAAAAAGCAATAAAAGTGAGCGCGCCAATTGTAATAATGGGTGCCGTCTCACCAATTGCTCTTGCAAGGCCAATGATAATGCCAGTCAAAATCCCTGCTGCTGAGTAAGGTAATAAGTGATCAGACACGGTCTGCCATTTTGTTGCGCCAAGTGCATAGGCGCCTTCACGTATGGTAATAGGAATTGACCGTATTGCCTCTCGAGTAGCAACAATTACAACTGGCAGTATTAGCAGAGCCAATGCTAATCCGGCTGCCAATATACTTTGACCAAAACCTAATTGATATACGAATAAACCTAACGCAAGTAAGCCATAAATTATTGAAGGAACACCCGCTAAATTGGTTACGTTAATTTCAATAACTTCAGTAATAAAATTTTTGGGTGCATATTCCTCGAGATAAATTCCCGAACCAATTCCTAGTGGCACAGCAGATACTGCTGTTACAAGCATTACTAGTGTTGTGCCTACCCATGCAGACAAAATTCCGGCAGATTCAGCCCGACGTGACGGAAATGATGTAAAAAAATCCCACGATAAGCGTGGCATACCATCAAAAAGCATTTGTGCAAATAATGCCATAAACGTCATTATCGCTATCATTAGTGCAAAAATGCCAGTGATCATAAAAATCAAATCCCATCTTTTATGATGAGTAATGATTCTTCTGATTTCATCTATGTTATTTACACTTTTCATATCAATCCATAGCTTTTAACCTAATAATTCGGCAAAATTCAGAAAACCAATAAATTCAATATTTCTAAGAAGCTGAAATTTTTTTAATATATTTCGCGATACCGTTTCCGGAATATGTGCCCAATAATATTAAAAACCAAGGTTAATACTAATAGAGTTAATCCTGCTGCGAATATTGTTTGATAGCCAATACTGCCGTGCGGTAAGTCACCCAAACTAACCTGCACGATATATGCCGTGATAGTGGCGGCTGGTTCCATCGGATTCCAAGTTAAATTTGGTTGCATCCCTGCTGCAATAGCAACAACCATTGTTTCTCCTATTGCACGTGATATACCCAAAATATAAGCAGCAGCAATTCCAGAAAAAGCAGCGGGCATAACAACTCGGATTCCTGTCTGGAAACGGGTAGCGCCCATAGCATAGGATCCTTCCCGCAAATTCATTGGAACTGCTCTCATTGCATCTTCAGTCATCGAACTTACGTACGGAATTATCATTATTCCCATGACTAATCCCGCCGATAACAAACTAAACCCCGGTAATTCGGTAAAAATTATTTGTAACAATGGAGTCACGAATAACAAAGCAAAATAACCATAAACCACCGTTGGAATACCGCCAAGTAATTCAAGGAATGGCTTTGCTATTTCACGCACCGTAAATGGGGCAAATTCGGAAAGATAAATTGCTATGATAGTTCCTAAAGGTAGAGCAACTAATAAAGCAATAAATGAACTTACCATCGTGCCTGCAACAAGCGGCAAAATTCCATAATGTGCATCATCAAATAAAGGTGTCCATTGTGTGTCTGTTAAAAATTCCCAAATTGATACATGCTGAAAAAAAACAACCGACTCTTTTAACAGCATTACGATAATTGCCAGCATTATGGCCACCGAAAATACTGCCGAAAGGAATAAAAGCGCTTCTATAAATCTTTCATGCAAGTTACGGCGAAAACTATACCCAAGTTTTCCGGCATGAGCCATTTTATTGTGTGACTTATCGGCCACTATGAGAGCCCTCCTATAAATTAGAATATTATAGTAAGAGAACTTCTGTTAATTTGGAGAAAATCGATACAGATTTGAAAAATCAAAATTAGTTTTGACTTCTCTTTTGAAAAGAATCACTTTATTACTATATCAAAGCCAGTTAACATCTAAAGGCTGAAATACAAATCACCCAGGACGAATTTTCTCTATTTCACGATGCTCTTTTTACTTGTTGGATTCCAAAGATACTGATATCTCCGGAATCCGTTTTCCATTTTTATTTATTACTTCTTTCTTTTCACGTAGAGCG
>CAADGS010000127.1 GCA_900696615.1 uncultured beta proteobacterium | reverse complement strand
CTCAAAATTTCGGCAGCTAAATTAGCCTTTTCTTCCCTAATTTAACTACACCTCTCAGGCTAGTCGACATCACCACTTAAAGTCAAGTCATTTGTCATAAAATTTATTCATACTTCCATAACAATCTCTCCGACCTATTAACCTTTTCCCTTCTATAACAATGGGTAATAAGACAAAGTGTATTCACAAAAAATTTATGAATTTTTCTGTTATTTTCTTGAGATATTTCTCTACTGCCAGCCCGAATATCACATGAATTCCAAAAAAACGAATTTATCAAAAAACCATTTTTAAGACGACAAATCGCCTATTGCGGCATTTAAAAGCTGTTTTATTATGCAGTTAAATTATTAACCAATAGATATAACAACCTATTCACGAAGACATCATAAATGAATTGTTCAAGTACTAAAATAATATGGAGAGCTAGGACCGGGCGGTTTTCTAATGAAAAAGAACAGGTAATTTACTTATTACGCTAGATATATTGTTACCATTAAACACCCCTATCAAGATTGAAATAATCTATTTCATAAAAATTTTTATACCGTAGAATAACTTAGTACATAATCCTTGTATGATATTCTCTGCGACACAAGAACACTCTCGTCTCATCGTAATTCTCGGATACTAAATTATGCCAATCAATAACAAACATGACTATCAATATACGATGCGGGAACAATCAAAAAGATCTGAGCGTCTCTGTCAGCAATACTACCTGTATGGCCTAATATGGAATGGAATAGGATGAGCTAGGATGGGATAGAATTACTTATAAGGTTTGCTTCTGTGTTTACAAAAGCAAAAAAGGCACCCCTACTTGTTAATAGAGATGCCTCACTATTCATTTCATTTAAGCGTAATGTTATTACGAACCGCACGAACACCATTCACACTTTTGGCTAGACTTTCTGCATGACTGATTTCTTCTTTGGAATTCGCAAAACCGCTCAATTGAACAGTTCCTTTGAAAGTTTCCACACTGATTGCAGTACCTCTTACCTGAGGGTCATCCAACAGCTTGGTTTTTATTTTTGCCGTTATGGCTGAATCATCGATAAACTGCCCCGTGCTTGACTGAGTTGGACTGGAGCTGCAACCCGACAAAGTTACGCTAAGAATCGTGACAAGACCGAGAATTAAACAATGAGAAACGATGTAAAAAATTTTATTTCTACCCATATTATCCACTCCTTCCAGTTGAAAATTTTCTCCAATGTTTTCAGAGGAAAATAATTAACGAAACCAAACTAATTCAACAGCTGTACCAATCAAAGAAAAAGAGAAACGATCCATCGCTTGAAATATCGCTTCGAAGATGCAATCTCCACTACTGCAGGTAAATTATCTCAAAGCGAAAAAGATACTTAACACGCTTTATAATTACCGAGTAGCCTGTTTGAAATGATCCAGTGCATCCTTGGCTGCTTTCGTCGCTGCGTTCATTTTCCCAGATTGCGCTTCACTCACAGCATCATTCAAACATTGGAGACCCTGCTGCAAATACCTGTTATCTCCCTTCTCATTTTTTGCCGTGTTGGCATACATTTTGGCTTCTTGCGCATGTTCCACCAGCGTTTTCTCATCCTTGGCATACAACGCTGCCTCAGCGTACTGTATTGCCAATTCAAGATGACTACGTGCCGCAAGCACATTCAAAGATAAGAGCGAAATCAATAAGAAACTGAATAACTTAATAATCATAACCATCCTCCTTAAAACATTGACTAACGATTAGTATGAAGAAAAGCTCAATATGAAGTGGAAGGTTTCTGATTGCTTGTAACTCCTCGACTTTCAGCATTCGATTTTTCATTCACCCCAGCTCCGGAGGGTGAGTCCTCTCCAGGATCCCTATCACGAGGACTGACCGAATCGGTATCGCGTTTCTGGTCAATAGCTTCCTGTTTCAGGTTTGGTGATTTTTCATCTCCGTTAGAGTGTGACTGCTGCGAAGCAGCAAAAAGTACGGTACTAAATGATAAAAATAATAAACTCAGCAGACTGATGAATGCGGTACGTAAATATGATGTTCGTTTTTTTCCGGTCATAGGAATTCTCCTTATCTTCGGTAATTGGAATCCAACTTTCCTTCTTTCTTAAAGTCAATAAATTTAGCTGGGAAGGAATAATATAGTTATTACATCAAGATGAAACATTGACTTCTTTAAGAGTTATCAATTTGCTCGGAGGTTAATTCGTACAAATTAACCTCCTGGCAACTTGCATGCAATTTACTTATAAAAAGTTATTAGCACTTGCAGTTTCGTGAAAAATCGTCCACTTGCTTTTCCGCTTCTTCTTTAGTTATACCGTACCTTGCTTGAACCTTACCGATCAGCTCGTCACGTTTGCCTTTGATAACATCCATGTCATCATTGGTCAATTTACCCCACTGCTGCTGCACTTTTCCCGTCAGTTGCTTCCAGTTACCTGCGATTTCGTCCCAATTCATAATATTCTCCTTATTTCAATTTTTAAAATGCTAATGCTAGCGATTAATAAGTTATCAGTTCTTGAACTCAAACTCGGGTTCATCTTCTAACTCGTCGGCTGTAAGCCCAAGATTAATTATGCTATCCAAATAATTAACATTGAAATTGTTAAATGGAATGGCAACCAGCTTGCCGCCTACACCAAGCGTGCTTCCAACTAAAACGATAAGTGAATTGATTTTTTTCTCATCACTCAGCAGCAAGTCTTCAACATCCCCTACTGTTTCTCCATTGGAATCACAAACTTCCATATCAAAAATAGCCTTTACAGACATATCATGATGGTGAATTTGTCCAGTTGATGCAAAGTGTGTTGTTTCATTCATATGAAACCTCCTTGTTCAAATAGGAATTCAAGTCATCATGTTGCATGACTTAAATTCATGCTAACCCTGACCTTGACCCTCTGTCATTAACCTATGTTAAATTTCAGAATTCTAATTTATGGAGGTATAGCGAAACCGCAGAAACGGAAAATGCACTCTATAATGCCGGTGACTATGAAGAACAAGCCCTATTAAAGATGGATTTTTCAATATGCTTTGGTTTGATCAAAAACCACAATTCTTCACATTTTTTAATTGTACTAACAGCAACTTAACCACATTAATTCTATTTCCAAACAGGCTAGTTTTGTCCAATCACAAAATCAATAAATGAATTAAAGGATTATCTGCAAATTTTAAGAACTTTTTTTACCCCAATTCTCTAAAGGAAAATTGGGTTTTTTCCAATTTTCAATATTAAGGTTGCGTAAGAGCAATCGAAAAATATCAAACTATCCGCTCTTATTCTCACTATCAAAAAATCTTTAAACAACAAATACTTTTTGGTTAAACGGTGGAATAAGATTCTAAAAATTTTTACTCAATTAGATTCCATATTCAAAATCCGTATGATCCAGCGAAGCTGCGACAGAAACACCAACACGTCCGATAATCTCCGCGTCGAGGTGCTCATAAATATCACCTAAATTATTATTTGTTGGGTTATACCAGATTTCGCCGTTAGTGGTATTTACGTAGATACCGCTTGTTTGATTAGAATTATTATTGCCCGTTAAACCGGGGCCTTCAAAATATCGATTTTCACTCAGTTTATTATTTGGAAAATTGCCGCCAGTAAAGATTAATCCCTTGATACCCGGACTAATGGCTCCATCAAGTATTCCTTTATCAAGGTCATTGACTAACACGATTTTATCGTCTTGACGATTGTAATCTCGAATAGTATCGGCATTTGCATTGCCTCGATGACTCAGAACAAATTTATCTGCACCCATGCCACCAATTAGCGTGTCTGCACCAATACCACCTATTAAATAATCATTGCCTGCAAGTCCGGCTATCCAATCTCCCCCACCGTACCCGTAAAGCGCGTTAGCTCTATCAGAACCAGTAATAATATTATTTAAATCATTTCCATCACCAAAATAAGCTAAACCTTGCAGCATCAAATATTCGACATTGTTTGGCAACCAGTTAGGAGTAGTGCTTACTGACGATATTACCAAATCGTTAACCTCGGCAAGACTGTTCCTAAACGATTCAATAACTAAATCGCTCATACTATCAACATAATAGGTATCACTGCCCCAGCCTCCACGCATAATATCTGCCCCACTTCCTCCATCGAGTATGTCATCCCCATCACCGCCTTCTAGCAAATCATTTCCAGAATGACCGTAGAGATTGTCAATATTTCCGTATCCATAAAGCTTATCATCGCCTGCATAACCATAAATAGTGTCACTCTCCGCAGAACCATTTAATTGACCAAACCATCTCCAACTTGGAGATATGAATTGCCACGTTCCATTATCATCGTAATTTGTTCCATAAATAGTACCCATATTATTCTCCTTTAGATCCAAATTTGTAAATCATTTCTAGCCGGTGATACTTGTTTATGAGCAACCTCATTTCATAAACATAACAGTCTAATTAAATTAATGAATTGCGTTACTAAAAGTGTAGGATCTTTTTAAAAGAATTTACCTTTAAGTTTCGTGGGGTTTGTCAAACCTATACACCACTATAAGGAGAGCAATAATTCGTATCAATAGTTAATTCCACACATTAGTGATAAAAATCACAGTTGATCGCACTGATTAATATTGGTGGATGCTGGCGATATTGAACAATGCGGTCAGTTTTTTTGGTTTGCAGCTTTGTAACCAATTCTCCATGCGTTCGCGCGGATAATTTACGGAAAATCGATTGCACTTGGTTGGCAAT